>NZ_JAEVHN010000031.1:0-23944 GCF_016803375.1 Micromonospora sp. 4G55 | reverse complement strand
CCCCGCCGTACGCTCCTGCCGTACCTGCTGCTCGCCCCGGCCGTCGTGCTGGAGCTGGCGGTCCACGTGGTGCCGATGGCCGTCGGCGCGTGGATGAGCCTGCTGGAGCTGACCCAGTTCCACATCCGCGACTGGTCGACCGCGCCCTTCGTCGGGCTGGACAACTACCGGGTCGTGCTCGACGTCGACTCCGCCGCCGGAGCCGAGCTGCTGCACTCGTTCTGGGTGACCGTCGTCTACACGATCATCTCGGTCGGGCTCTCCTGGCTGCTCGGCACCACCGCGGCCGTACTGCTGCAGCGCCCGTTCCGGGGGCGCGGCCTGCTGCGCGCGCTGTTCCTCACCCCGTACGCGCTGCCGGTCTACACCGCGGTGATCACCTGGAGCTTCCTCTTCCAGCGCGACACCGGCCTGGTCAACCACGTCCTGGTCGACCAGCTGCACCTGCTCGACGACAAGCCGTTGTGGCTGATCGGTGGCAACAGCTTCTTCGCGCTGCTGGTGGTGTCGATCTGGCGGACCTGGCCGTTCGCGTTCCTGTGCGTGATGGCCGGCCTGCAGAACATCCCCGCCGACCTGTACGAGGCCGCCGCCGTGGACGGGGCCGGCTTCTGGCGCCGGCTGCGCTCGGTGACCCTGCCGATGCTGCGCCCGGTCAACCTGGTGCTGCTGCTGGTGCTGTTCCTGTGGACGTTCAACGACTTCAACACCCCGTACGTCCTCTTCGGCGGCTCGGCACCGGACGAGGCGAACCTGATCTCCATCCACATCTACCGCAGCTCGTTCAAGACCTGGGACTTCGGCTCCGGGTCGGCGATGTCGGTGGCGCTGCTGCTGTTCCTGCTCGCGGTCACCGCCGCGTACCTGCTGATCACCAACCGCCGGAGGAACGATGCGTGAGACCGCCGCCGAGCGCTGGAGCCGCCGGGTGGTGCTGAGCCTGCTCGCGGTCTTCGTGCTGGTGCCGCTGTACGTGATGGCCAGCAGCGCCATGAAGCCGCTGCAGGACGTGCAGAACGCCTTCACCTGGTGGCCGCGACGGCCCACCGCGCAGGCGTTCGTGGACATGTGGTCGACCGTCCCGCTGGGCCGTTACCTGGTCAACAGCCTGGTCGTGTCCAGCGTGGCGGCGGTGCTGTCGGTGTCCGTGGCGATCTTCGCCGCGTTCGCGGTCAGCCGCTACCGGTTCCGCGGCCGGAGCCTGTTCTCGGTGACCGTGCTCTCCACCCAGATGTTCCCCGGCATCCTCTTCCTGCTGCCCCTGTTCCTGATCTACGTCAATCTCGGCAACGCCACCGGCATCGCGCTGTACGCCAGCCGCACCGGCCTGGTCATCACCTACCTGACCTTCTCGCTGCCGTTCTCGATCTGGATGCTGGTCGGGTACTTCGACTCGATCCCCCGCGAACTCGACGAGGCGGCGCAGGTCGACGGGGCCGGCCCGCTGCGCACCCTGTTCCAGGTGATCCTGCCGGCGGCGGTGCCGGGCATCGTCGCGGTCACCGTGTACGCGTTCATGACCGCCTGGGGCGAGGTGCTCTTCGCCTCGGTGATGACCGACGAGGGCAGCCGCACCCTGGCCGTCGGTCTGCAGGGCTACTCCACCCAGTTCAACGTCTACTGGAACCAGGTGATGGCCGCCTCGCTGGTGGTCAGCGTGCCGGTCGTGGCCGGCTTCCTGGCGTTGCAGCGCTACTTCGTCGCCGGCCTCACCGCCGGCGCGGTCAAGTAAGGCCATGTCCACCGAACCTCGCGAGGAGAAGCCGCCCGTGCCCGACCTGTCCAAGCTGCCGCCCGACTTCCGCTGGGGCGTCGCCACCTCGGCGTACCAGATCGAGGGCGCCGTGCGCGCCGACGGCCGCGCCCCGTCGATCTGGGACACCTTCTGCGAGGTGCCGGGGGCGGTCGACAACGGCGACACCGGGGCGGTGGCCTGCGACCACTACCACCGGTGGCCGGAGGACGTCGCGCTGATGCGGCAGCTCGGGGTCGGGGCGTACCGGTTCTCGGTGGCCTGGCCCCGGGTGCGACCCGACGGCGTCGGCCGGGTGAACCCGGCGGGCCTGGACTTCTACGACCGGCTGGTGGACGCCGTGCTGGCCGCCGGCATCCGGCCCGTCGTGACGCTCTACCACTGGGACCTGCCGCAGGCGTTGCAGGACCGGGGCGGCTGGCCGGAGCGGTCCACCGCCGAAGCCTTCGCCGACTACGCGGCCGTCGTCGCCGCCCGCCTCGGCGACCGGGTCACCGACTGGTGCACCGTCAACGAGCCGCTCTGCGTGGCCTGGATCGGGCACCTGGAGGGGCGGATGGCCCCCGGCGAGCGGGACCTGGCGCGGGCGGTGCGGACCGCCCACCACGTCCTTCTCGGACACGGGCTGGCCACCCAGGCCGTCCGGGCCCACGCGGCCCGGCCGGCGGCGATCGGCCCGGTGCTCAACCTCAGCCCGTGCGAGCCGGCGAGCGACCGGCCGGCGGACGTGGCCGCGGCGCGGCGGATGGACGGCCACGTCAACCGGTGGTGGCTGGATCCGCTGCACGGCCGGGGCTACCCGGCGGACATGCTCGCCACGTACGGCGTCGAGCCGCCGGTCCGCGGCGACGACCTGACCGTGATCGCCACGCCGACCGACTTCCTCGGCGTCAACTACTACTTCCGGCAGGTGGTGGCCGACGACCCGGACGGGCCGCCGCCGTACGCCCGGCAGGTGCCGGTGCCCGGCGCGACGCAGACCGCGATGGGCTGGGAGGCGTACCCGGCCGGGCTGGAGGACCTGCTGGTCGCGGTCACCGAGGAGTACGCCCCGGCTCGGATCATGGTCACCGAGAGCGGCGCGGCCTGGCCCGACCGGGTCACCGCCGAGGGCACGGTCGAGGACCCGGAGCGGACCGCCTACCTGGAGGGGCACCTGGCGGCCTGCGCGGCGGCGCGGGAGCGCGGCGTCCCGCTGGACGGTTACTTCGCCTGGTCCCTGCTGGACAACTTCGAGTGGGCGTACGGCTACGACAAGCGCTTCGGTCTGGTGCACGTCGACTACGCCACCCAGCGGCGTACGGTCAAGGCCAGCGGTCTGCGCTACGCCGAGCTGATCCGCGCCCACCAGCGGCTGGCCGGGTCGAGCGAGGCGGTCCCGGCGCGCGGCTGACGGACGGGTTTCACCGCGAACCACCAGCGTCCCGGCGGTACCGTGGACAGCGGTTCCGTCGGGACCGGCGTGGGAGGGGACTCATGGCGGACAGGCATCCCGGGCTCGCCCGGCTCGACGCGCTCGTCGGCCGGTGGGCGGTGCAGCTCGAGGTCGAGGGCCTCGGCGCGGCGTGGTGCGAGTTCACCTGGCAGGACGGCGGGGCGTACCTGCGCCAGGTCGCCGACATCGACCCGGTGCCGGCCACCGCGCCCGCGGCCTGGCGGGAGAACCTGCCGTTCCCCACCACCGCGGTGATCGGTCTCGACGACACCACCGACGAGCTGACCATGCTGTACGCCGACGCCCGCGGCGTGCACCGGGTGTATCGGATGACCTTCGTCGACGGCGTGTGGCGGCAGTGGCGGGACGCACCCGGGTTCCGCCAGCGCTTCGTCGGCACCGTCAGCCCCGACGGCGACCGCATCGCCGCCCGCTGGGAGATCTCCCGCGACGACGTGACCTGGGACCTCGACTTCGAGCTGACCTACGTCCGCGCCCGATGCGACGGCAGCGGACCGGGCCCTGCCGTCGCGGCCTGACCGACCAGCGAGACCGAGCCGTCGAGATAGCAGCCTGGGAAGACGCAGGAACGCGGATGACCAGCGGGCCGGCGCGGTTGTTCGACTCCACCCTCGCCGGGGACGAGCTGGAGCCCTCCGTTGCGGTGGCGTTCGCCAGCGGTGTAAAGGCTGTGCACGGCGTTGAAGTCCTTCTGGATAGACATGGAGATGCCGGCCGCAAAACCCTCGGCCGCTCGCTCCCACGAAGCCCACATCAAGGTAAACAGCGAGGCGAAGTCCTCGGTACCTCACCAGGTCTTATGGCTCGGAGGTGCATGTGGAAGCTTCACAACGCCACTTCTCCTCGTCCAGCCCTGCCTGAAACTCGGTGAAGCCTAGCGCCGGACGGGTCGAAATTCGGCCGGCACCAGGAAGGCGTAAAGCCAGGGACCCACGCCCTCCATCATCCGACACCAAGATCCTCCGAAGAGATGGCCTAACACTGTTTCTCAGTGATGGCCGCCGGCAGCCCAGTTCAGCTAGTGGCCCTCGGCGATGGCTGCTTGGCAAACGGCCACGGCTGTGGGCCAAAGAGGTCGGTGCACGCCGAGAGTAACTGCCGCTGTGCCTCGGCCAGGCGGGCATTAGTCGGTCCCGGGTCGACGTTCGGGTCGTTCTTCACGAGGAGTTCCTCGGCCTTCAAGCCGGCCACCATCAACTGCCGGCCGGCCTCTCTAATGCCCGGATCGGTCGACTCAACGGCACGCGAGGCGGGCCGCGTGCCCGCGCCGAAACGGAGATCCTGCTCTTCGACCGCTTGGGCCGCCAACGTGCACGCGGAGGAGGCGTACCGGTCAGGTGGCTCGCTGGGACTGGCCGGAGCGGAGGCGGCCGCGTCGGTGGGCGCGCAACCGGAGACGAGCAGCAGAGAAATGGCGGCGAGGGTACGGATCACCGCAGGAGGATAGCGATCATCCGCCGTGGTCTCGGGGCAGGGAGCGTCGCGACTCCTCGACGGGCGGCCGAGCGACCAGCCTTGGGCACGGGGCCGCGGTCACCATCGTCGCGCTACTGCAGTGGTGGCCACCCTATGAAGACGCGCCCTAGCGTCATTAGTTCTTGCTCCACGGGGTCGGTCAGTCCCCGTCAAAGCCCTGGTAGGTGCCTGACGCGTCGGCGGCATCCGCGAACTCGGCGAAGTCCATGTTCGCGATGGTGAGGTTGGCCGAGATGTTCGCGTACCAGCGCGGCGGCACTCGGTAGGTGCGACCGGGCTCGTCGAACAGGTCAACGGCGAGCAGCGGATGACCCTCGTCCGACATGGTGGCGGCGTCGGCGAGGAACAGGTAGGTCAGCTTGTCGTCGTCGTCCGCGTCGGCGTCCGCCTGGACCAGAGCCTGGATGCTCACCCTGTCGTACTGTCGGTCGCTGACGAAGGTCGCGTGGGTGTAGGGGTTTCCGGCGATGCAAGCCGCCTTGAGCGCTTCCCAGGCCGCATCGTCGGTGAAGTCGATACGTAGGTATCGGCCATGCTAGTGGTCGGCCTGCCGGCACCGCCGTATCAGGGACCACGGCTGGCTTGGTCGGACGGGCCATCCACGGGCCATTAACCGGGGCGCGCAGGAGGCACGTGGAGCCGGAACCGGTGCGGGTCCTGGGCTTGGATGAGACCCGCCGGGGCGGTCTGGCGCACTCACTCAACAAGCCGATCCTCAATGAAACGCATCCGCTTCTGGATTTTTCCTTCCTTACTTTTGTTATAAACATCGTATTCTTTTTGCGGTTGGGTATCTGACCAAGTGATCGATGCAATGAGATCGTTTCTATGGTGCTCTAGTCGATCTGTATTCATGTAACTTTCATCAGGCTGCCAGTCTCTTGGCAAATCGCTACTTTCCCTGTAGAAAGACAAACGAATGAATTTGTTCTCGCTGTCGACTGGATGATTCTTGACGTGTCCTTCAACTAAATCCTTCAAATCTATCAAGTCTTCTGGTGGATTCAGAATCATATAATGCTTCCTGAGTGTCGACACTTCTTCGCCCTTTTCGCCGACAGCCTCTTCGGTGTTGGCGATTTCAAAAATACTTGTTTCCCCGCCTGACTCCGCGTTCTCTGTGCATCCAATCAAGGATAATGAAATGAAGAATACGCCGATAATCAACCCCAGAACCTTCGAATTAACTTTCATCACTCAATCCTCCTTCGAATGGAATATCCATTCGCGGTCGTGGTACAGGCAGCGGCGGATGCCCAGCTCGCCATCGGAGCAGCCGCTGAATACCGTCAGAAGGTAGGCGTTCACGGCAGCAACAGGAATCGCCTCACCCCGGTCCGCTTCTACCGTCTTGGCGGCGTGCCCAGCCAACGGGACCGCGAGGCAGCCCGCGAGAACGACGGCGACAGCCGCTGTGGCGCGGAGTCGCCATGAACGCGCGGAGTCGCCATGAACGTGGGGCGAGGGGCAGCGCGATCATGAGCGGAGACTACCTACTGGATCATGGTCGCCACAGAGCAGTGCGCCGGCCGTGTGGGACGCCTCGGCCAGGGCGTTGTCATACGACGTGTCGATTCGCCCCATGAGCGGCGGATGCCGTGGCGGCTCGCCGGGGGCGCCGTCGCTTCGGCGGGACGTGGAGCGGTTGTTCTGGCGCGATCGCCAGGGGACTCACCAGCGAGGACGCGGGGCTTGCTGTCGGCGCGTCGCAGGCGGCTGGCAGCCGCTGGTTCCGAGACCGTGGCGGCATGCCGTCGCTCATGCGCGCTCCTGTCATGGGCCGGTATCTGTCGTTCCCGGAGCGGGAAGAGATCGCCATGCTGAGGCGGGTCAGCGCAGCCCGGCGGCGATGGCGTCGACGAGCAGCGCGCCCAGGGTCCGCGTCAGGGTGGCCCGCGCCGCCTCGACGTCCAGGCCCATCGCGTCGCGCATCATCGACCAGGCCGACCAGGTGCTCGCCACGGTCAGCGCGTCGAGCAACTGCTCGCGTCCCGGACCGGCGTGCGCCAGCTCCGGGCCGAAAACGGTCTCGATCTCGCCGCGTACCCGGGCGATGTTGCCCTCGCGGTTGCGGCGCAGCTGCGGCGAGAACGGCTCGCGCAGCGCGGACGCGCGGGCCGAGGGCGCCAGCACCTCCAGCATCCGGGCGCGCTGGGCGCTGAACTCCCCGATCCGCCGGGTGAGCGGCAACTCCGGCGAGATCGGCCGGACCATCGACTCCTGCCGCTCGCTGACCCGCCGGCCGGTCGCGGCGAACAGGGTCTCCATGTCCTTGAAGTTGGTCCACAAGGTACGCAGCGACACTCCCGCGCGTTCGGCGATGCGCTCCCCGGTGGGCCGGAGGTCGCCCTCGTCGATCAGCGCGAGGTGCGCGTCGACGATGGCGACGCGGGTACGCTCGGCGCGCGCCGACCGCCCGTCCACCCGTGCCGGCCCCTCGGCGTCCACGTCGATCATGTGCTCGTCCCCTGTCGTAGGGCGTTGTCGAGAAATCTGCACCGGCAGTGTATCGACATGCGCCAAACGGGGGTCGGACGGCGTCCCCTCCGCCAGCCCGCGCCATGTCGGCGCGACAATGCGCACCCTGCGTGCGTCCTGTTGGACGCTGGGACCGAACGGAACCGGGCCGCCACCGTCGGGTGGCGGCCCGGTCCGGAGCACCGCGCTGCGGCGGTCGCGGATCAGGTGGTCGGGATCGCCTCGGCCGGCGGCGCGGCCGGCGCACCGGTCAGCTCGGTGACGGCGCCGTCACGTCGTCGGTGGTGTAGGTCGGGCCGAAGTACGCCTGGACGCCGTTCTGCACCTTGTTCATCCGGACGCCGCTGTAGCCGGCGTGGACGTCCTTGCTGTAGCGGAACGGGGTCAGGCCCGGCCCGGTGAAGCCGCCCTTTTGCACCGCCTCGACCAGCTTCTCGCGGGTCAGGTCCTTGCCGGCCGCGAGCAGCGCCTGCACGAAGGTGTACGCCATCGAGTAGCCGTAGACGGCGTTGCCGTCGATCGGGTTGGCGGCGTTGTACCGCTGGTGGATCTTGGTGTACTCCTGAATCCACGGGTTGCTCGGGTCGTTCGCCATCGGCAGGTAGTTGTCGGCGATCATCCCCTCGAGGATCACCTTCTTGTCGCCGAGCTGGTTGGAGAGCGTGGTGTAGTCGGCGCCCACGTTGGACACCACCCACTGCGCCCGGAAGCCCTGCCCGGCGGCCTGGCCCATGGCCAGCGCGGTGAAGCCGGGGATGCTCGCCGAGATCACCACCTGGCAGCCGGCCGCCTTCAGCGCGCCGATCGCCGGGCCGACCTGCGGGTTGGTGGGAGTGTAGGTCTGCTTGGCCACCACCGGCCCGAGGATCTTCTCCACCCCGGCGAGGGAGTCGCGGCCGAAGTCGTCGTTCTGCCCGAAGTGGCACACCTTCTGGCCGGGGAACTGCTGCTTGACGAAGGTGGCCAGGATCTTGCCCTCGACGGTGTAGTCGGGCTGCCAGCCGAAGGTGGTCGGGTACTTCTCGGGCTGGTTCCAGTTGCGGCTGCCGGAGGAGACGAAGAGGTCGGGCACCTTCTGCGTCTTCACGAATTCCAGCACGTTGGTGTGGGTGGGGGTGCCGAGCGCCGAGGAGCGCGAAGACCTTGTCGTCGAGGACGAGCTTGCGGACGACGTTGTCGGTGTTCGCCGGGTTGTAGCCGTCGTCCATCACCTTGTAAACGATCTTCCGGCCGTTGACCCCGCCCTTGCTGTTGACGTGCTCGAAGTACGCCTTGGTGGCGGCGGAGATCTTCGAGTAGCCGGCCGCGGCGGGACCGGTGAGTGGCTGGTGGGTGCCGATCACGACCTCGGTGTCGGTGACACCCGGGACGTTCTCGGCCGCCTTCTGCTCGTCGTTGGCGCAGGCCGACGCGCTGACCATCAGCGCGAGGCCGGCAGCGGCCGCGAGTACGCGGCGTGTGGTGAGATGCATGGTTCTCCATTCCGGTGCGGGTGCGAAACGGGGTGGGGTGGAACCGGGGGGGGTCAGGGGTGCGGGGCCCGGCGGCGCGGCCGGAGGCGTGCGGTGAGCGTGCGGGCGGCGCCCTGGAGGCCGCCCGGGGCCGCGAGCATGACGACGATGAGGATCAGACCGAACACGGCGAGGGCCAGGTTGCCCTCCAGCCGCTGGGCGAGGCCCGCCGGCAGCGTGAAGGTGTCGGTGACGAGGCTCGGCAGGTCCTGCAGGGCCACCAGCAGGACCGCTCCCCAGACCGCGCCGGCGAGGCTGCCCAGCCCGCCGATCACGATGGCCATCAGCAGGAACAGCGACAGGTCGAGGGAGAACTTGCCGGGCGCCACGGTGGCGGTCAGCACCGCGTACACGCCCCCGCCCAGGCCGGCGCAGGCGGCGCTCACCACGAAGGCGAGCACCTGGTTGCGGGCGACGTGGATGCCGGAGAGCCGGGCGGCCACCTCGTCGTCGCGGACGGCGCGCAGCGAGCGGCCGAACCGGCTGCGCACCAGGTTCGCCATGAGCAGCATCGTGGTGAGCGCGGCGAGCAGCGCGATCCAGGCCAGCCACCGTTCCGGCTGGAAATAGGCGCCGAGGAACGCCGGCGGCGTCTCCGCCGGGAAGCGCAGCCCCTGCTCGCCGTTGAAGACGTCGGTGAAGATCGTGGCGATCGCCGGGACCAGGGTGGCGACGGTGAGGGTCACGCCGGCCAGGTACGGCCCGCGCAGCCGGGCGGCGGCCAGGCCGATGACCAGCCCGGCCGCCGCGGTCACCGCGACCGCGGCCAGCAGGGACAGCGGCAGGATCCACCGGCCCTGCACCGCGCGTGCCTCGAAGGCCCGCTGGACCAGCGCGACGGTGTACGCGCCGGTCGCCATCAGGGCGCCGTGCCCGAGGGAGAGCTGGCCGTTGAGGCCGACCAGGACGGTGTAGCCGGCGGTGACGCAGAGGAACGCGCAGACCCGGGCCACCTGGAGGTTCTGGTACGGCGGCAACTGGTTGGTCAGCAGCACGACGAGGGTGCCGGCGAGCACGACCGGGACCAGGTGGCGCAGCAGCGTCGAGCCGCCCGCCGGGGCGGTGTCCGGCGGGCCGGGCAGCAGCCGGCGCAGCGGTGACGGCCGGCCGGGTGGCGGTTCGGCCGTGGACACGTCGGGCTGGGTGGTGGTCACACATGCCTCGCTCTCGCGCTGGAGAAGAGCCCGCCGGGGCGGACCAGCAGGACCGCCAGCAGCAGGACGAGGACGGCCAGCGGCGTGGTGTCCGGGCCGAGGTAGCCGGTGACGTAGGACAGGATCAGGCCGACCAGCAGGCCGCCGACCACCGCCCCGGCCGGGCTGTCCAGGCCGCCGACGACGGCCGCGGTGAACGCGACGACGAAAACCAGGTCCATCGCGTGCGGGTGCAGCCCCAGCCCGGTGGGGATGACCAGCATGCCGGCGAGGGCGCCGACCGCGGCGGCCAGCGCCCAGCCGACCGTGAGCATCCGGTTGACGTTGACCCCGAGCAGCCGGGACACCTCGGGAGCGAAGGCGGAGGCCCGCATCCGCAGGCCGATCGGCGTACGGGTGAACAGCAGCGCGAGCAGCACCACGACCACCAGGACGGCGCCGAGGACCCACAGGTCGTACGGGGACAGTGCGGCGATCCCGCCGATCGACAGGGCGTCGGTGTCGAACGGCGCGGCCGCCGGCCGGTACTCGTTGCCGAAGACCATGCCGAGCACCGCCTGGATCAGCAGCACCAGGCCGAGGGCGACGATGACGTCGTTGAGCGGGTTGGCATGCCCGACGAAGCGCATCAGCACCCGCTCGACGAGGGCACCCAGCGCAAGGCCGGCGAGGACGGCCGCGCCGAGGCCGAGCCAGTACGAACCGGTGGCGGAGGCGACGGCGTAGCCGACGTAGGCCGTCGCCACCGCCATCGCGCCCTGCGCGAAGTTGACCAGACGGGCGGCCCGCCAGATGAGCACCAGGGCGAGGGCGAACGCCGCGTAGACGGCGCCGGTGGACAGTCCGTCGAAGGTGAGGAACAAGAACCGGTCCAAGCGCGGATCCTTCCTACGGGTGGGTGGTCAGAACCCGAGGTACGCGTGACGTAGCGTCTCGTCCTCGCGCAGCTGTGCCGCCGGGGTGGCCATGACGACGCGACCCAGGGACATGACGACACCCTGGTCGGCGACGGAGAGGGCGCTGCGCACGTTCTGCTCAACGAGCAGGACGGTCAGCCCGGTGTCGTCGCAGAGCCGGCGCAGCAGCGCCATGATCTGCGCGGTGACCCGGGGTGCGAGGCCGAGCGACGGCTCGTCGAGCAGCAGCAGCCTCGCCGGGCGATCAGCGCCCGGCCGAGGGCGAGCATCTGCCGCTCCCCGCCGGAGAGCTGGTGCCCGGCGTGCCGTCGCCGCCGGGCCAGCGGCTCGAACAGCTCGTACACCTCGTCCTGGGCGCGCCGGGCGTCGGCGCGGTCGCGGCGCCACAGCCCGCCGAGGCGCAGGTTCTCCTCGACGGTCAGCTCAGCGACGATGCCGCGGCCCTCCGGCACGTGCGCCAGGCCGCGGCGCACCAACGCCTCGACGCGGACGCCGCGCAGGTCCGCGCCGTCGAACCGGACCTGGCCGCCGGTGGGGCGCAGCAGGCCGGAGAGGGTACGCAGCAGGGTGGTCTTGCCGGCGCCGTTGGCGCCCAGGACGGCGGCGATGGTCCCGGTCGGCACCTCGAAGGTGACCTCGCGCAGCACCGGCACCGGTCCGTAGCCGGAGCTGAGCCCGTCGACCGTCAGGATGGCGCTCACGGCGCGACCACCGGACCGGCGGCGGTGCCGGTGGCCCCGGCCGGGACGTCGGCGCCGAGGTACGCCTCGGTCACCAGCGGGTCGTCGCGTACCTGCTCCGGGGTGCCGGCGGCGATGACCTTGCCGAAGTCCAGCACCACGATCTCGTCGCAGACGGACATGACCAGGTCCATGTGGTGCTCGACGAGCATGATCGAGCAGGCGGCGTCGGCCCGGCCGGGCAGCGCGGTGATCAGCTCGGCCAGCTCGCCGATGTCCTCGGCGCCGAGCCCACCGGCCGGCTCGTCGAGCAGCAGCAGGCGGGGTCGGGCGATCAGGGCGCGGGCGAGGGCGACCCGCTTGCGCACCGCGTACGACAGGGTGCCGGGCGCGGCGGTGGCGTGCCGCGCGACGCCCAGCTCGGTGAGCAGGTCGAGGGCCGCCTCGCGCAGCCGCCGTTCGTCGCGGTCGCTGCGGGGCAGGCCGAACAGGGCGGTGGTGAAGCCGGCCCGGGCGGCGTGGCTGGCGCCGGCCATGACGTTCTCGATGACGGTGAGGCCGGGGAAGAGGCCGACGCCCTGCAACGTGCGGGCGATGCCGAGGCGGGTGAGTCGGTGCGGACGCGGCCGGAACGGCCGGCCGTCGAGGGTGAGCGAGCCGCTGGTCGGCGGGACGAAGCCGCAGACCACGTTGAACAGGGTGGTCTTGCCGGCGCCGTTCGGGCCGATGACGCCGACGATCCGGCCGGGCGGCACCCGCAGGGAGACGCCGTCCAGCGCGACCAGGCCGCCGAACCGGACGCCGACGTCGCGCAGGACCAGGTCGGTGCCGCCGGCGGGAGTGTCGGTGGGTGGTGGGCTCATCTTCACCTCTTACGGGACGCGGCGACGGGGGAAAGCGCGGTGCGACTCGGGCGAAGCATCGGGGGTTATTACACCGGGAGTGTACTTTTAGCATGGAGACCGTCAATGGCTCGTTACGACGCTGTGATCTGGGTGCGTCGTACCAGGACAATGCGGTCGACCCGAGTCGTTGCCGACCCGGGTGGCGGCGGCTATTGCACTTGCTGTGCAGGGGATTCCAGCAGGTCCTTCTTCAGTTCCCGCTTGAGCAGCTTGCCGGTCGGGCCCTTCGGCAGTTCGGCGACGATGCGGACCTGCCGCGGGTACTTGTACGCGGCGAGCCGCTCCCGGCAGTACGCCACCAGGTCGTCGGGCGTCACCTCGGCGTCCGGCGTGACGCTGAGCACCGCCACGACCTCCTCCCCCAGCTTGGCGTCGGGGCGGCCGAGCACCGCGGCCTCGACGACCGCCGGGTGGGCGTACAGGACCTCCTCGACCTCCCGGGGGTAGACGTTGTAGCCACCCCGGATGATCATGTCCTTCTTGCGGTCGACGATGAACAGGTAGCCGTCGGCGTCGGCGTACGCCAGGTCTCCGGTGTGGAACCAGCCGCCGCGGAACGCCTCGGCGGTCGCCTCGGAGTTCTTGTAGTAGCCCTTCATCACGTTGTGGCCGCGGACCACGATCTCGCCGACGTGCTCGGGCCCGGGCGGCAGCGGCCGGTCGGCGTCGTCCACGATGCGGGTCTGCACGCCCCAGATCGGCTTGCCGATGGAGAGCACCTTGCGCTGCTCGGCGCTGATGTTGAACGTGGTCGTGCTGGCCGTCTCGGACAGCCCGTATCCCTCCAGGATCACCACGCCCGGGAACCGCTCCTCGAAGGACCGGATCACCTCGCCGGGGATCGCCGCCCCACCGGAGACGCCCACCCGCAGCGAGGAGAGGTCCCGACCGGTGAGGTCGGCCTGCAACAGGGCGAAGTACATGGTGGGTACGCCGGAGAAGATCGTGCACCGGTGCCGCTCGATGGCGTCGACCACCGGCCCCACCTCGAAGCGCGGCACGAGCACGATGGTGCCGCCGTAGCGCACGGCCACGTTGAGCACGCTGGAGAGGCCGAAGACGTGGAACAGCGGCAGGACGGCCAGGCCGATGTCGTCGTCGCGGAAGCCGAACAGGTCGCCGCCGACGGTGCAGTTCATGTAGAGCTGGAAGTGGGTCAGCTCGGCGCCCTTGGGCCGGCCGGTGGTGCCGCTGGTGTAGAGCAGCACGGCCGTGTCGTCGGCGTCCGTCGGCGCGATCTCGCCGGTGTCCTCGGCCGCGTACAGCTCGTCGAAGTGCCGGGTGCCGGCTGGCCCAGGCCGGCGTGGTGCCTCCGGCGACCTCGCCGGAGGGGGGCCGTGGGCTGACGCCGGAGCAGGTGACCCAGCGGGTGCGGACGCGCTTCCCGGAGCTGGATCCGCTGCCTCCGCACCCGAAGCTGGACCGGCTGCTCGCCGAGGCCGGCTTCGAGCTGCGCTGGGACCGCGGCCGGTACGTCCCGTTGCCGCCCCGCAACGCCTCGTCCTCAATGTCGGTCATGCAGCGGCGCCCGTCGGTGACCGTCACGCCGAGCCGGTGGACGGCCGAGTCGCCGGAGCTGGCGGCGGCGATGCGGGCCGAGGAGCGGCTGACCGGCGCGAGGTCCGCGGGCGGGTTCCGGGCGTTGACGGTACGACTGTCGCGGTACGGCCTGGCGCGTGAGGAGCTGGCCCGGCGCTTCGACGCCCGGCCGGTCAACGTGGCGGCCCGCTTCCTCGACCACCTGCACGCCCTCGTCGACGAGCACCCGAAGCCGACCTGGGAGACGGTGGTCGGGGCGGACATCGCGCCGCCCGGCTCGCGGGGGGCGATCAAGCTGGGGGAGTACGTCGAGCGGGCGTGGCAGTTGGCCGCGCCGGAGCTGCGCGCCGAGCTGTCGGCCGAGGCGGGGCCGGTGCTGCTGCACGACGCGGCGGTGCTGGCGCGGTACCGGGCGATGGACCGGCTCTATGAGCTGGCGGACGCGGCGCGGGGCGGGGCGGGGGGCGTGTGGGTGCTCTGCCCGATGGAGGACCCGGCGCTGCTGCCAAAGCTGGACGGTGCGGTGGTGCGGGTGGGCGACAACGAGTGGATCGCCCTGCCGGACGCCTGGGTCGTCAACGCCCACCGCAGCGTGCTGGCCTGAGCAGCCGACTCGGCCCGGTCGGCCGGGCGGGTAGGTGGGATGGCTGGCCGATCGGTCAGTTCCTGAAGGCCGTCTCCGGCCCAGCCCGTGCGATCTGGTCCCGTCAGCGGGACCTGACCGTCCATACTCTACGGCAACTCATCTCAAGCCCTTGATGCCGCGCCGTGAGGCTCCATACGGTGAGCCTCTAGCCGCCGCAAAGAGAGCGCGGCTCACCGTCAGTGCCGACGCGCATGGATCGACCGGAATGTCAATTGGTCACCACGAATTACTTACGTGCGATGGAAGCGCGTCAATGCTGCCGATGGAGATGTGGGAGGACGAGTAGGACGTGGGTCAGCAGGAAGAGGTGCGGATCGCGGGATCGCTCCCGCTCGCAGCGGTGATGGACGCGTTGCGGGGCGAGCGGACTGTGTTCCATTCGGAGGCGGACTTCCAGCACGCCTTCGCTTGGGCGGTGCACTGCCTGGACAACGAGGTCCAGGTGCGGCTGGAAGTGCGGCAGGAGGAGAAGGCGTACCTAGATCTGCTCTGCTGTGGCCCGAAGGGCCGGACGGCGATCGAGTTCAAGTACTTCACCGCACTCTGGGACGGCGTCGCCCCTCGCACCGGCGAGAAGTTCCGGCTGCGTCACCACGGTGCCCCGGATCTGGCCCGGCTCAGCTTCGTGGTTGACGTCGCCCGGCTGGAGCGGTTCTGCCAACCCGGTGCCGCCCCGATGAACGGTCTGGCCGTCCTGCTAACCAACGACCGAGGGATGTGGAGCCCGCCGAGCGGCTCCCGGCCGACCCGGGACGGCGAGTTCCGCCTGCACGAGGGGCGCAGGCTTCACGGCAGGCTCCGCTGGGGGACCGAGGGCAGCTACTTCGCGGCGAATCAGCGCGACCTCCTCGTTGACTATCCGCTGATTTGGCGGGACTTCGCCTGTCTGGATGGCCGCAACGGCGAGTTTCGTTGGCTGGCGGTGCAGGTTGACCAGGCGCAGCCCACGACGCCGACCCGGTGGGTGCCTGATGCCGTACCGGAACAGGTTTACGGCCGCCTGCCACACCATGGCCTTTCCCGCAGGGCTGATCTCACCGAACGCAGTTCTGGAGTTCACCACGGACGATCTCGCCCATGCCCTGTTCGCCACCGGCAGGGCGCCGGGCGACGAGGTGCGCCACGGGTGGGCATCCGTTTGGGAGTTCGTCCACCGCGTCTCGCTCATCCCGGCGTACGTGCGCAGGACCGACGGTGGCGCGCTGGTGAAGTCGGCCCTCGCCCGGGAGTTGGACCGCTCGGAGAAGGTAACGCTGTCGTACTCGCTCGGGCAGGCGCTCACCGGGATTTTCTGCGAGCGAAAGCTGGGGGTGACGCACCTCTTGCACATGGACCGCTACGCGAGCAGGTGGGCTGTTACCTTCGCCGCCACCAGGAAGCGGGCAGATCTCTTCGGCCTGGCCGCGGATGGCTGGGTGGTCGCCGAGGCCAAGGGGCGCTCTAACGGCATGGAGGCGGACCTGCCAAACACCCTCGTCGCCCAGAAACGCTCGGTGAAGTCCATTGCCGGCGAGCGCCCGTGGCTCGCCCTGGGCTGCGTCGCCGCCTTCCCGCCGCACCGGTACGAGTTGTCGATCACCGCGGTAGATCCGGACGAGGAAGGGCCAGAGCCGATCGACGTCGACCTAGACCTCGACCGGTACATGCTGACGTACTACGAACCGTTCCTCGCAGCCATCGCCGCAGGTACGCCGGAGGTGCAGGATGAGCGCTACCTCACCTCCCGTTTCGGCATGCTCAACCTTCGTGTCGGCCTGCGCAGGGAGATTGCCGCCAGGGTGCGGCAGGCGAGCCAGGGGGAGTTGTCAGGGCTGTACGACTCGGTCGCCGAACTTCTCGATGCCGGCGTCGAGCCGGACGAGGCAGCCACAGCCTTCCCTGACGGCACACTGGTCGCAACCGACTGGACAGATGACATCTCCCTCAACGACTGGCGCTTCTGACTCTGACCGGAGCGCACGGCCTACCCCGACCCGGCACCGCACGCCGCTCGACCACGGGCACGGGCACGGGCGCGGGGCGGAGGCCGCCGAACTGGACGTAGACCTCACGCTTGGCGGTCGCTTCGCCGCGGCGGTTGAGGACGTAGCCGGTCAGCCAGATCCAGCCGTGGTACGTCGGCTGGTCGGACACCGAGACGACGCGGAGGGTCAGGGCGCGGTCCCCGGCGAACTGCACCGAGGCCCGGCTGTCGATGATCAGCAGGTCGCCGGGGGAGGGGCGCACGGCTACCAGTGGCCCTCGTTCGTGTGGTACTCCTGCGGTGGCCGGCACTCCCGGGCGTGCATGGTCTGCCAGTCGCGCAGCGCCCGCTTGATCCGGTCGTTCTCTTGGATGAGCATGCGTACCCGCCGGTGGAGTTCGGCCAGCACATCGGCCACCCGGGCCTGGAACTCGCGTACCTCATCGGGGTCGACGCCGCGTCGGCGCGCGGCGAACTCGCGGGTCCGCACCTCGTGCGGCGTCAACCGGCCTGGGTGACCGGCCGGGTAGGGCTGGCCACCTCGATACACCTGAGCCACGACGATCCTCTCCGGGGCAGGCGGGAGCGCGGAAGCTCCCGGCAGGGGGTGTGGAAGGGCAGGCCGTCCGCGCGGGGGCCGCGGACGACCCGCCCGCTCGGCCGCCGCAGTCCAATTCAGCGGTACGACAGCAGAGCAGTCCGACGGGTCGGGACGGGCAGGCACACCCGCCCCGACCGGGGGATGAGCCGAACTCGTTGCCACGCGAGGATCGGCCCGGGACCAATAACTAGACATGTCAGATGAGTCAACGTCGCTTGTTAGGCGCGTCGCGGTGTGATCGAATCGGATCGCCACGCGAGGAGTGCCATGCGAGAAGTGCCGGATTACTGGCGCATCGCCGACGATGTGATCGCCGACGTCAGATCCAACAAGTTGAAGCCGGGGGACCGGCTGCCCTCGATTGCCGAGCTACGTGACAGCTACGGTGTCAGCCACGGGACCGTGCAGATGGCCTATGCCCGTCTGGAGGCGTTGCGGGTGATCCGCCGGCAGCAGGGCAAGGGTGTCTTCGTCACCGACCCGAAGACCTGGATGCGGGAGCCGTAGGTAGCGACCCGTCGGTCAGATTGGCCCTTACGGGTACCTCCGTCCCGTGTGCGGGACAGCTAGAGTCTTCGCGTGATCGACCGGAAGCTGCTCTTGTCCGACCTGCAGAAGCAGGTCAAGAACCTGGAAAAGGACCTGCGTCAGCAGGCCGAATCGGTCGAGGAGGTGCGCCTCCGCCTGCGTGGTGAGTACGACCACGCGTTCAAGGTCGGGCGTACCGCCGCCACCTGGGCAGCCTGGCGGGACGAGCGCGTGACGCAGGTCGCCGTCGCCTGGGTTCTCGGTACTGTGTTCGTGCGCTTCTGCGAGGACAACGCCCTGCTGCCCGACCCATACCTCGCCGGTCCGGGCGACCGCCTCGTGCTTGCCGAGGAGGCCGAGGCACAGTTCTTCCGCGACCGCCCCGAGGAAACCTTGCGCGGCTGGCTGGAGCAGAGCTTCGACGCCATCGCCAGCACCCAGGCCGGCAAGTCGCTCTTCGACAAGCGGCACAACCCGCTCTACCAGATCCCGCTGTCTCACGACGCGGCCAAGGAGCTGATCGGCTTCTGGCGCCGGCGCGGCGAGACCGGCGGCCTGGTCCACGACTTCACCGACCCGGAGTGGGACACCCGCTTCCTCGGCGACCTCTACCAGGATCTCTCCGAGGCGGCCCGCAAGACCTACGCCCTGCTCCAGACGCCGGAGTTCGTCGAGGAATTCATCCTCGACCTGACCCTCACCCCGGCGATTGCCGAGTTCGGCCACGACGTGGTCAAGATGATCGACCCAACCTGCGGCTCGGGTCACTTCGTCCTCGGAGCATTCCACCGGCTGCTCGAGGAGTGGGAGCAACATGCCCCCAACCGCGACCCCCACGAACGGGTACGCCTCGCCCTCGACGCCGTCCACGGCGTCGACATCAATCCCTTCGCCGTGGCCATCGCCCGCTTCCGCCTCCTCGTCGCGGCCCTCCGCGCCAGCGGCGTCAAGACCCTCGCTGGATCGGCTGGCTACACCTTCCCGATGCACCTCGCCGTTGGCGACTCGCTGATCAAGAGACGACAGGCCATGCTCTTTGGCGATGATCCGATGACGGAGTTCGCCTACGCGACCGAGGACGTGCAGGAGCACTCTGGCATCCTCAGCCCCGGCCGCTATCACGTTGTCGTGGGCAACCCGCCCTACATCACCGTCAAGGACAAGGGCCTCAACGACGCCTACCGCGAGATGTACGACGCCTGCTCCGGCAAGTACGCACTATCGGTTCCTTTTGCGCAGCGGTTCTTCCAGCTCGCGAAGACCGCCGACGTGGATGGGACAGGAGCTGGCTATATCGGACAGATTACCGCGAACTCCTTCATGAAGCGCGAGTTTGGCAAGAAAATGATCGAGAAGCTGTTCGCCGTGGAGGTCACCCTGACCCATGTGATTGACGCCTCCGGCGCCTACATTCCGGGCCATGGCACGCCTACGGTCATTCTGGCGGGTCGTAACACGAATATGAAGCGACCCGGCACGATCAGAACGGTCATGGGCATTCGAGGTGAACCTAGTGCGCCTGGTGACCCCCGGGAAGGCTTCGTCTGGCAAGCCATCGTCAATCAAGTCAATCGACCTGGGACCAACAGTCAGTGGATCACCTCTGCAGATACGCCGCGAGCTACACTCGCGAGATTCCCATGGAGTCTCAGCGGCGGCGGTGCAGGAACGCTCAAGGAGGCGATAGAGGGGTCTCGCGTCAGGCTCGGCAATAGCGCGGCTCGCATCGGCGTGTTGGGCATGACCAACGCGGACGACGTTATGTTAGCTAGTCGAGAGTCATGGGCGCGTCGAGTAGGAAGTCTCGAGCTCAATCGACGCCTCGTGGTTGGGGATGAACTCCGGGACTGGAGTTGCGCCGATGGCGAGTGGGCCTTTTTTCCTTATACTGAGGAATTCGGGCTTCGCTCACTCGATTCCAACAGCGGGTGGCACCGCTGGCTCTGGCCCTGCCGAACCGTGCTCGGAAATCGGGCGACCTTTAACAAGGAGACATATTTTGCTGAGGCGCGGCCCTGGTATGAGTGGCACCAGTTGACTCGTGACACCCATGTCCACCCGTGGCTAATCTGCCTAGCGGAAGTTGCGACGCACAATCATTTTGTAATTAACCGTGGTGGGACTGTCTTCAAGCAGTCTTCGCCGCTAATCAGGCTCTCGGAGTCGGCATCCGACGATGATTATCTGAAGCTCCTGGGGGTTCTCAACAGCTCCATTTCCTGCTTCTGGCTGAGGCAGATGTGTGGTGCGAAGGGTGGAAGTGGTATTGGGCGTGGCATTCAGCCGGAGAGCTGGATGGAGCGATACAACTTCAATTCTACTAACGTTGAGCGCTTTCCGCTGCCGCAGGCGTACCCGTTGGAACTTGCCCGGGAGATTGACGGCCTGGCGCAGCGGCTCGTCACCCTAACTCCGCCGGTGGTCGCGACCTCAGGCGTGCCCACCCGCGAGCGGCTGGCTGCCGCTCGCGACGAGTACCACTCGATCCGGGCGCGGATGATCGCGTTGCAGGAGGAGTTGGACTGGCAGGTCTACTCGCTTTACGGGCTGCTGGACGAGGAGTTGACCGCTCCGGCCAGCTCGGTGCCGGAGTTGAAGCTGGGGGAGCGGGCGTTCGAGATCGTGCTCGCCCGCAAGGTCGCCGCCGGTGAGGCGGAGACCCAGTGGTTCGCGCGGCACGGCTCGACGCCGATCACCGAGCTGCCGGCGCACTGGTCGGATGAGTACCGGGCGGTCGTGGAGCGGCGGATCGCGGTCATCGAGGGCAACCGCAACATCGGGTTGATCGAGCGGCCGGAAGGCAAGCGGCGCTGGGCCACCGAGGGCTGGGACGCGATGCAGGCGAAGGCGCTGCGGGACTGGCTGCTGGACCGGTGCGAGGCGCGGGAGCTGTGGTACCACCATGTGGACGGGCTGGAGCAGCCGCGCCTGCTGACCACCGCCCAGCTCGCCGACGAGCTGCGCCGCGATGCCGACGTGCTCACCGTCGCCGGCATCTACGCGCCCGGTCAGGATCTCGGCAAGGTGGTCGCCGACCTGGTCGCCGACGAGCACGTGCCGCACCTGGCCGCGCTGCGCTACAAGGACTCTGGCCTGGCCAAGCGGGCCGACTGGGAGCAGGTGTGGGACCTGCAGCGGCAGGAGGACGCGCTGCCCGACGAGGCGGCGAAGCGGGAGTTCCGCAAGCAGATCCCGGTGCCGCCGAAGTACACCTCGGCGGACTTCCTCAAGACCAGCTACTGGCGGCACCGGGGCAAGCTCGACGTACCCAAGGAGCGGTTCGTCTCGTACCCGGGTGCCAGCCGCGACGGTGACCCGTCGCTGCTGGTCGGCTGGGCCGGCTGGGACCACCGCGAGCAGGCCCAGGCCCTCGCCACCCTGATCGTCGCCCGCGAGCAGGAGGACGGCTGGGCCGCCGACCGGCTGTTGCCGCTGGTCGCGGGGCTGCGGGAGATCCTGCCCTGGGTACGCCAGTGGCACGGCGAGTTCGACCCGGAGTGGGGTGCCTCGCCGGCGGACATCTACGCCGGCTTCCTCGCCGAGACCACCAACCGCCTGCACCTCACCGACGACGCCCTCACCTCCTGGCGCCCGCTGAAGGCCGTCCGTGGCCGCAAAGCTAAGCAGTAACAGAGCACAGGTCGTCGCTGTCCACCCCTTCCGCACGTCAGGAGTCGACAATGGGTAACGAGATTCAGCTGATCAGTGACGGCGATGGACTGGCGGTCATCGGAGATCCGACGGCCGTCGAACGCTTCCTCGTCTCCGAGGGACTGCCGTCGACGGACCTCGGCCTGCCTCGGCTCGGGTCTGTCCTCAAGGCCGGGGCTACCGCGGCACAGGCGGGTTCCGAGATTGCCGCCAACTCCGGTCGTTGGGTGCAGCTGACCAAGGAGTCAGCGCAGACTGTCCACAAGTTCGGTCTGATGCCGAGCAAGACCCCAGGGGTCAGCCATGCGATGGTGGGGGAGCCGGGCTCGATCCAGAAATGGCTCCAGATCTCGAAGGGGCCCGGGGCGATCGCGGGCAACCCGGCGCTGCTGGCCGGTGCTGCGGGCATCATGGCGCAGCTTGCGATGCAACAGAGCATGAAGGAGATCACCGACTATCTCGCCACGATCGACGAGAAGGTCGACGATGTGCTCCGCGCCCAGAAGGACGCCGTGTTGGCCCGCATGATCGGAGTCGGCTTCGTCATCGAGGAGTCCATGACCATCCGAGAGAAGAGGGGCCGGGTCGACGAAGTCACGTGGTCGAAGGTGCAGGGCGCGCCGGCGACGATCGCGGAAACCCAGGCGTACGCGTTGCGTCAACTCGACGCACTCGCGGAGAAGCTGGAGCGCAAGACCACGATCGGTGATCTCGCCAAGGCGGCCAAGGAAGCAGAGTCCAAGGGACAGGAGTGGCTCGTCGTCTTGGCTCGCTGCTTCCAGCTGCAGGACGCGATCGCTGTGCTTGAACTCGACCGGGTGCTGGACGCGTCGCCGGGGGAGTTGGACGGGCATCGCCTCGGACTGAGGGCTGCCCGGCAGAACCGGCTGGAACTCATCTCCCGGTGCACCGAGCGCCTGCTGGCCCGGATGGACGCGGCTGCGGGCAGAGCCAACGCCAAGGTGCTGCTGAATCCGATGGACTCCCCGGCTGTTGTGAAGTCGAGCAACCATGTCTCGATCGCCATCGTCGAGTTCCACGGGCGGCTCGGGATCGAGGGCGATCGACAGTCATCGGAGGCGAGACGATGGACGGACGCGGCCAAGGAGGCGAGGGACAAGGCGCTCGAGACGGGAGCAGACGGCGTTGGTGCCGCCAGGCGCCTCGGCGACGAGACCCTCGGCCGGGCCAAATGGGCGACGGGCAAGCTCTCCAGCCGGATCGCCGAGCGAGCGCTCCGCCAGCGCGGGGACGACAAGGAAGAGTGAGTGGGCGCCGACCGTCAGCCACGCGGGCTCTCCGATGGGACTGCAGGCTCCGCCCGCACCCTCGATTGCGGTAAGCGCGATGTGGGACCTGCAACGGCAGGAGGACGCGCTGCCCGACGAGGCGGCGAAGCAGTAGTTCCGCAAGCAGATCCCTGTGCCGCCGAAGTACACCTCGGCGGACTTCAGCTCGACGTGCCCAAGGAGCGGTTCGTGTCGTACCTGGGGGCCAGCCGCGACGGTGACCCGTCGCTGCTGGTCGGCTGGGCGGGCTGGGATCACCGCGAGCAGGCCCAGGCCCTCGCGACGCTGATCGTCGCCCGCGAGCAGGAGGACGGCTGGGCCGCCGACCGGCTGTTGCCGCTGGTCGCGGGGTTGCGGGAGATTCTGCCCTGGGTACGCCAGTGGCACGGCGAGTTCGACCCGGAGTGGGGTGCCTCGCCGGCGGACATCTACGCCGGCTTCCTCGCCGAGACCACCAACCGCCTGCACCTCACCGATGAGGCGTTGACGTCGTGGCGGCTGGCGAAGGCCACCCGGGGTCGTAAGGCGAAGGCCTGAGTGAGCGTCCGGAAACAACCGGCTGATGAGATCGCCGCTGCGGTACGTGCGATGTAGGTCGGCGGGCGCTGCTGCCGGTGGTGATCCGGGATGAGTTGGGTGAGTTGTTCGCCGACGAGGCGTTCGCGGCTGCCGTGCTAGCCGGCGTCGGTCGACAACCTCACGATCAACGTGACTGGTGAAATTGGATTCCTCATCGGTGGCTCCGCGTATCGTGTTAGCTTGATTCTCGTGATTACCGGTGCGAGATCACTGTTGTTTGTTGCCGGTCTTCTGACGATCGGCATGACAGCGTCCGGCACGCCTGCGTCCGCCGGAGTGGCGTCCGGGGTTGCGGCGTTTTATGGCGCGGCCGCCGCGTTCGGGCCTTTCGGACCCTCCACATGCACGTCGGGAAACGTGTGGCGGGAGGCCAGGCCGGACGACCACGTCTGCGTGGACCCAAAGACCCGGCATTTCGTGAAGCTGGATAACAGAAATCCCAATCAGTTCCGCAACCCGGCCGACCAGACCTATGGGCCCGAAACATGCCAGCAGGGGTTCGTGTGGCGCGAGGCGACGCCCGAGGACCACCTCTGCGTCGCACCCCGGGTCCGCGAAGCACACAAGAGGTTCAACGAGAGTGCATCCAACCGGTGGGCGGCCACCGTTTCGAAACGGGGCGAAACCACGTCCGTGCCATTTGTTCAATTCGGCGAACTCGACCGACTCCACAGCGCCTTCTCCGGCCGGAATGAACTGGTCGTCGACGTGGCGGACATGAAGGTACGACCGGATATGAACCGGTCGACCCAGCGAATTCGTTTCCTGCGTCGGGGCGAACGGGTCGCCTACCAGAACGCCTTCGAGATCATGGACGC
>NZ_JAEVHN010000030.1:0-23949 GCF_016803375.1 Micromonospora sp. 4G55 | reverse complement strand
CGCAACTGGCCCGGGCGACGGAAGACCTGCACTGGACACCGGCCGGCATCCTGCACCGCCGCTTTCTCGGCTGGGTGCGATGAGCATCCTGCGGCCCGGGGACGAAAAGTTCCACTACAGCGACGGCTCCCACCGGTGGATCCCACCGAACCCGGACTACGACCAGGAAATCTGGGACGAGCAGGTCCGCCAGCACAATCAGGGCCACCTGAGAAACGAGCGCCCAAAGGTCCGCATCCAGCGCCTCGTCTGATGCCAGCAGTACAGCAGCGAAGTACAGCAGCGGTGCCAGCCGAACCGGACCGAGACGAGCGTCACCAGGCCCGTTGACCTCGCATCAAGCCTGATCCGACCCGCTCGCCGAGAGTTCACACCGAAGAGGTCACTGGTTCGATCCCAGTATCGCCCACTGTCCTCCTGTGCTCCTACTTTGCCGGACGTGAATGATGAGCTGACGTGAATCGACCGGATCATCGACCTGACCGGATGGCGTCACAAGCCTGAGGGTGGTGCCGGCTGGGAGCGGGTGGAGGCCGAGCTCGGCCTCGTCGGGCCTACTCTCCGCCCGGGCGGCCAGGGAGCATCTGTGCCTGCCACCAACCGGCGGTAGTCCGACATCATCAGCGGGCCAGGTCGGCGATGAGGTTGACGGAACCCGCCACGATCACCACACCGAACACGTACGACACGAAGGCATGGGACAGCACGCTGCCCCGGATCCGCCGATCGCTGATGGTCGTGTCCGATACTTGGTAAGTCATGCCGATCGTGAAGGCGACGTAGGCCAGGTCGCGGTAGGTGGTCTGCCCCTGCACAGGCTGGCCCTCGAAGCCGATCCCCCCGGTTGTTGATCGGAACTGCAGGTCGGCGTAGCGCAGGGTGAAGACCGTGTTGACAACGGTCCACGACAGCAGGACGGTCAGTAGTGCGACGCCGACGAACAGCACCCGCATGGAGCCGCCGTGCCGGCCGGCGAGGCTGAGAGCAACGCCGACACCGAGCAGGCTGGTGACGCCAGCCCCTACCAGCAGCACTGCGGCGGTTACCCGCGTCTCGTCCTCACGCATGGCGATCGTCTCGGTGTGGGAGCTGTCCGCTCGGATGATGACCGGCCAGATTGAGAGGAGGAAGGCGAGCGCGGCGGCGTCCCAGCCCCCGACCGCGGCCAACTCCCACGTCATGAACGGCAGGAGCGCGAGAGCGACAATGAGCCCGATCACGGCGACGATGACGGCTCGCCGCAGGGCAGGGGCGTGCCAGCCTAGGCATCGGTGAAACAACGTCTCCGGGGGCATACCGGTCATCGTCCGAGTGTCTCCCACCGCACCGCATTGCGTGCTCATAGCCGCGCAGAGCGAGCCCGTTGGTCACCTGGATGGCCCACTGATCCAGCAATCGGCATGCCTCTGCGCCGGTAGAGCAGTGCGACCCGACTGCATGCGAGCGAGCGGAACGTCCGCAACTGCCGCGATGCGCGCCCCCGTCGCGGACCGTGAAGGCCTCCGCGACGCGTCATGAGGGGATCGCCGGGCATCAGGTGGGACGCCAGTGTCAAGCATCTCCGGTGACGGAACACAGCCGCTGCCGACCTGTGTGGGACAACTTTCTGTACGTCTATCAAGGCGCCCTGAACGGGCCGCACGCGCCACCGCTGGGCGCGCGCCGCCGCTGCCGCTGTCGCTCTGCGGCCGTCAGTCTGATGCCCGGCGGCTGGCGTGGAAGGCGGGGGGCCCGGAGGGGCCGCCGCAGAACGACAGGCCGTTGACCGGTGGTGTGGCGGGCCCGGCAGCGGCTGTGGCGCGGCGGCCGTCGCAACGCCGCGCCGTATCCTGAACCGCCGCGACGCCGCCCTGCTACCGCTGCAACGCCCGGTAACGCCTGAGCAGAGTGGTGATCTTCTCGTAGTCCTTCGCGCCGTTCAGTTCATCGAGGAGCTCATCAGGGCACAGCTCGTAGAAGTCGCCCCACCAGCGGCGGGCCTTGTTGTCCCAGATGCGGTACCCGCCCGGTACCCCTCGGGCGACGTACCGTCTCCTGCTCACAAACCCCTCCCAGTGCACTCCTGGGCGGCAGCCTACGAGCACCAAGCGCGCACCGCGACCGGGCTTCTCTGCCCGGTCGCCTCACCTCGTCGGCAGACGAGCGCGCGAAGGTCCGCATTCAGCCGCTCGTCTGATGCCAGCAGTACAGCAGCGAAGTACAGCAGCGGTGCCAGCCGAACCGAACCGAACCGAGCGCCACCAGGCCGGTAGGGCAAGCTCAAGGCCCCTCAATCGAGGGGCTTGACTCGTATCTGCAGATCAGTCGTTTGCCGGAGGCAGCGAGAAGGCAGCAAAGGCTTCAGCACCCGGCGGTCGCGCTCAGCCGTCGAGTGGGTGTAGCGGCTCAAGGTGGTCAAACGTCTGCTTGTGTCCCATCACCTTCGCCACGTCGTTGGGATCAGCTGCTGCGTGGGGCGTACATGATGATGGTGACGCCGAGGAGGCAGATGGCCGCGCCGATGGTGTCGTAGCGGTCGGGGCGGAACTTGTCGACGATCATGCCCCAGGCGAGGGAGCCCGCGACGAAGACGCCGCCGTAGGCGGCGAGGATGCGGCCGAAGTTCGGGTCGGGTTGGAAGGTGGCGACGAAGCCGTAGCACCCGAGCGCGACGACTCCGGCGGCGATCCACAGCAGCCCTCGATTCTCCCGCCAGCCCTGCCAGACCAGCCAGGCGCCGCCGATTTCGGCGACCGCGGCGAGTAGGAACAGCAGAATTGAGCGGGCAACGGTCATGCGTCGGACGGTAGCTGGACCACGCGGCGGCCGTGCTGGTCGGGCTGGTCGCACGAGCAGTTGCCGCCGGAACAGCCGGCGGTGCGGGTACGTCTGCCGGCCCACCACCAGGACAGGCCGGCGAGCACGGCCAGGGCGATGGCGACACCGGGCATGAAGCGGTTGGCCGCGGCCCACCCGGCACCGCCGAGTCCGGCGGCCAGCAGCGGCGGCAGCACGCAGCAGGCGGCGCAGGCGGTCGCTGCGAGTCCCGTCATGCCGGAGGGGAGCAGGCGGCGCAGCCGGTCAGCAATGGTCGGCACGGTCATCTCCTTCGGCGAGCTCAGCAAATGGCAGGGGGCAGCAGGAGCTGCCGGCGCAGGCGATCAGGTCGTCACAGCCGGCCGAGATGGCGGCGCGCAGGGTGTCGCGGATGACGGTCAGGTCCGCCAGCTTCTGTTCCACCTCGACGAGCTTTTCGCCGGCCCGTGTCTGTAGGCCCGTGTCCGGTCGACTGCCGTGGTGGTGGCGGCCGGTGTCGAGCAGGTCGGCGACCTCGTTGAGGGTGAATCCGAGGCGTTGCGCGGTCTTGATGACCCGCAGCAGGGTCACCGACTCGACCGGGTAGAGCCGGTGCCCACCGGGGGACCGCTGCGGGGAGGTGAGCAGGCCGCGTCGTTCGTAGTAGCGCAGGGTCTGCACGTTCACCCCGGCCGCGTCGGCCAGTTGGCCGCTGCGCAGTCCTGCATCGGTCATCGCTCGCCCTGAGCTGACGCGGCACGCTCGGCGAGGCCATCGAGCACGTCGACGTGTGCCGCCGATACCCGCACGTCCAACGTCAGCGCCTCCGGGCCGGACCGGGACAGGTCGAAAGCGAAGAACGAGCAGCAGGACGACTCGCGGACCGTCAGGTCCCGCGCCGTCTCCTCTATCTGGACGGCACTGGCGAGGTGCAACCGCAGGTGCTCCGCCGACAACCGGTCGACACCCCGCACCGCATCGCGGAAGAACTGATCGAACTCGGCGAGCCGCAGCGGCCGTTCCGCCGTCGGCAGGGTGCAGGCATCCGGCACCCAGGCGCTGTCCGCCGTGATGTGTTGGTCGCTCATACCACGACGGTAAGCCTGTACCTGGGTACCAGATGCAAGCCCGATGCTGAAGGGCCGTGCGCCAGGGCGAGTGAACCAGGGTGCGGGGAGGCTGGCGGTGCTGATCATCTAGGGTGCTGCCATGATCGACTTTACCAACGGCGCCGTCTTCAAGCTGGGTCCGGGCAACGCGGACAAGATCGGCCCTCTGGTTGCGCCGCTGCTGATTCCGGGGGAGGAGCTGCTCTCCTGCTTCGAGGCGATGCGGGACTTCGTGGTCTTCACCAGCAAGCGGCTGATCGCCGTGGACGTGCAGGGCTTCAGCGGCAAGAAGCGCGACTTCACCTCTCTGCCCTACAGCAAGATCCAGGCGTTCTCCGTCGAGACGGCCGGCTCCTTTGATCTCGACGCCGAACTCGACCTGTGGTTCAGCGGGCTCGGCAAGGTCCGACTCGAGTTCAAGTCGAGCTGCGACATCCGAGCGGTCGGCCAGTTGGTCGCGACCCACGTTCTCTGAGAGGGACCAGCGGACCGCGTTCTACGGCCTGGCACACCAGGCACGGCCGTCGAGCAGCGAAACCGGCGAGCACGAGCGGACGACCGCGGACCCGCACATCACCTCCACCAGTCGACGCAGGTCAGCGTCCAGAAGTCCACGAGGGCCCGCCGCCGGGTAGGTCGGGGCGACCGAGGGGCTCGGAGCCGAGCCCTTCGGTCGCCCCGGCGAGCGAGGGCAGGTGCGCCCGCCCGGAACACGCTCACTCAGCGCATCGACCGGAAGCCCGCCCGCAGCTCCTGGACGAAGGCCTTCGGCTGCTCCCACGCCGCGAAGTGCCCGCCCTTGTCGAGCTGGTTGTAGCAGGAGGCCCAGATCGCCAGGCTGGCCAGAGACGGGCACACCAACTCGGAGATCGCCGCCCAGCTGTTCATCAGTCCACGCACGGTGGAGTGGCACCTCGGCAAGGTGTTCACCAAGCTCGGGGTCAGCCCTCGCAGACAGCTCCGCTCGGCGCTGTCCGCCCCGAAACCGGCGGCGCCACCGGCGTCACGACCCGTGGGCCACCGAGAAATCGCGGCGGGTCACTCGGCCGCGACCCGCGGGGCGAGACCTCGCCACCCACGCCCGTGAACCGTCCGGCCGTGGGGTGCGGATAACAGGTGACGCTTCCCGACTCCGCGAAGGGCCCTACATGAAGCACCTGCGACGAGTGAAGGATGTCGACGTCGGCGCGGTGACGGACGCCGCGATCATCGCGCGGTCCGTGCAGGAACCGGAGACCTTTTCGACGATCTTCGACCGGCACGCGCCGTACATCCATCGCTACCTGGCCCGGCGCCTCGGTGCGCCGGCCGCGGACGACCTGGTCGCTGAGACCTTCCTCGCGGCGTTTCGTCGTCGGGATCGATTCGACCTCAGCTGTCCGAACGCCCGGCCCTGGCTGTACGGGATCGCCACCAACATCGCCGGCCAGCACCGGCGGGCGGCGGAGCGCGAATACCGGCTACGGCAGGCGTACGTCCCGGCGACGAGCGAGGCGTCACATGCCGACCGGGTCGCCACCGTGGTGACCGCGCAATCGCTCCGCCGACTTCTCCTCGATGCGTTGGCCGTGCTCTCCGACGGAGATCGCGATGTGTTGCTGCTGATCGCCTGGGAGGGACTGACGTACGAGGAGGTTGCCGCCGCACTGGCGATCCCGGTCGGCACCGTGCGATCACGACTCAACCGAGCCCGCAGGCTGCTCCGTGAGCAGTTGGGCGGCGAACCGGCCAGCACGATCGAGGAGGCACTGAGCAATGGATGAGATGCGACTGCTCCAGCAGCTCGGCGACGAGACCGAGCTGCCGACGGCCGAGCGGTTGAGCGCGGCTCGCACCCGGCTGACGACCGCGATGACGGCGGAGTCGTCCGTACCCCTGACGCCGACCGTGCCCTCGACGCGTCCTCGGCCGAGGCGACCGGCCTGGCGGCTCGTGCTCAGCGGGGTGGTGTCGGCGGGCGCCGCGGCGGCGCTCGTTTCGGTACTGGTGCTCGCGCCGGACCGGTTCGGTGGCGACACGCCGGCCGCGCGGGCCGATGCCAGCCAGGTGCTCCGGAACGCGGCAACCGCCGCCCTGCGAGTGCCCGACGTCGAGCCCCGGCCCGATCAGTTCGTCTACTCACGCAGCCAGGAGGGACCGGGGACGCGGGAGAGCTGGATGTCGGTGGACGGAACCCGGGACGGTCTGGTCATCGAGACCTCTGCCACGGGCCGCACGGAAACAGTCGTGCCGGGCTGCCGGAACGGACGGGCGGCGGCGGTCAAGGGCGGCCAGGTGGTTCCGGGCGTGACCGCGCGGTGCACCCCGGCGCCGGCCTACCGCGCCGACCTGCCCACCGATGCCGACGCCATGCGGACCTTTCTGATCGAGCAGCGCAGCGGTGAACCGGGTGACGCCAATGCCGCCGGCAAGGACGTGCTCTACTACCTCACCGGCAGCTACCTACGCCCTCGAACCCTCGCGGCACTCTACGAGGCCGCGGCGACGACTCCGGACCTGCGAGCCGTGGAGCATGTCAAGGACGGCGCGGGTCGATCGGGCATCGGCATCAGCTGGCCATCGACTCGCGGCTCGGGCGAAATCGTGCTCGTCTTCCACCCCGAGACCTACACCTTCCTCGGCGTGGGCGGCTCGGCGGGATCGTCGGCCGTGCTTGCCCTGGCCATCGTCGACCGAGTCGGTCAGACCAGCTGAATTCCGTCTCACCGGGCGGGCCGCCTCGGCGCGCCCGCCCGGTCTCCGGATCTGACCGGGCGTTCGGGGAGCTTCCGTCAGCGCAGGCCGGCCACCCAGCGCGCATTGCGGACGAACGTGCGGCGGGTGGCGTCGGGGTCGTCGAGGAAGCAGCCGACCATGAGGGCGTCGCGCAGCATGGCGAGGGTCTCGGCCTTGGCGTCGACGTCGTCGCGGCCGGCCTCGGTGAGCAGGCGCCGCAGCTCGGCGTGGAACCAGGCACGGTGCTTGCTGATCACCTGGCGTACCGGGCTCTCGGGGTCGGGGAACTCGCCGGCCGCCTTGATGAACGGGCAGCCGCGCGTGTGGTGTCGGTAGGCGTCGTCGGCGACCCCTTCGATCGCCATCTCGAGCGCGTGGTCGGCGGAGACGGCGCGGCCGAGCCCTTCGTCCCAGAGCGCCCGGATCATCTGGTCCTCGCGTTCGAGGTACGCCACGACGAGCGCCTCCTTGCCGGCGAAGTGGCGATAGAGAGTGGCGCGGGTGACTCCGGCCTCCTGGAGGACGCGGTCGACCCCGACGCTGTTGATGCCGTCGTTGTAGAACAGCCGGCTCGCGGTCGCGAGGAGCTGCTCGCGGGGCGCCGGTCGCCTGGTGCTCGCCATCGTTGCATCCTACACCGCAGACCGATCGTTCTTTCTCTCACTCGGCTACGGCTTGCTGTTAAGCGGGCATTATGGCTAGCTTGGAGGGCGAAGAAAGAACGATCGTTCTTTCTCCCTGCACTCGTAGGAGTCATCGTGGCGACCCGCGTTCTCTTCGTACACGGCCTCTGGATCCACGCTCGCGCCTGGGATCCGTGGCTCGACCTCTTCCGCTCGGCCGGATTCGAGGCGGAGGCGCCGGGCTGGCCCGGTGACGGCGAGACCGTCACCCGGACGCGGCAGCAGCCGCAGCATGTCGCCGGCTACGGCGTCCGCGAGATCGCCGACCACTACACGCGGATCGCGCGGCTCGGCGAGCCGCCGGTCGTGATCGGGCACTCGTTCGGCGGGCTCATCGCCCAGAAGCTGCTCGCCTCGGGCGCGGCCCGGGTCGCGGTGGCGATCGACCCGGCGCCGATCAAGGGCGTCAGAGCGCTGCCGTTCGCGCAGGTCTGGTCGGCGTTGCCGGTGCTCCGCCGCAAGGCCAACCGCGACCGCGCGGTGATGCTCAGCCGCCGCCAGTTCCGGTACCGCTTCGGCAACGCGCTCAGCCGCGAGGAGTCCGACCAGCTCTACGACCGCTGGGCGATCCCCGGCCCGGGCCGGCCGATCTTCGACCTGACGGCGGCGAAGAAGGACCCGGCGTCCCCGGTTGCGGTCGACCTCGACGACCGGAACCGGGGGCCACTTCTGATCATCGGTGGCGGCCGGGATCACACCATCCCCGAGGTGGTGGCGCGGCAGGCGGCCGAGCTCTACCGGCCGGGCGGCAACACCGAGTACCGGAAGTTCGACGATCGCGGCCACTCGCTGGTCTTCGACAGCGGTTGGCGCGAGGTCGCCCAGCCCGTTCTCGACTGGGTGCGTACGCAGACCGCCTGAGCGGCGGCGGCTCAAAGGCCACTTCCTGGAAACGGGAGGTGGCCTTTCAGTCGACGCGGGGAAGCGTGATGGTGAATGTCGTCCCGACGCCGACCTCACTCGCGACCGTGATGGTGCCCTGGTGATCGGTGACGATCTGGCGGGCGATGGCGAGGCCGAGGCCACTGCCCCCGGTACGGCGGCCCCGTGCGGAGTCGGCCCGCCAGAACCGGTCGAACACATGCGGCAGCGCGTCCGCTGCGATTCCCGAGCCGGTGTCGACGACCCGGACGATCGCCTGCGTGTCGGTCCGGCTCGCGACCAGCCGGACGCTGCCGCCCGCAGCGGTCACCCGTAGGGCGTTGGTGACGAGATTGCCCACCACCTGGCGGAGCCGGTCGGGATCGGCGTGTACCGCAACCGGCTCGGCCGCCACGCGCAACGACACCCCGGCCGACTCCGCCCGGGCGTGGTGGGCGGTGCGGCAGGTCTCGAGGAGTTCGGCCAGATCCACCGTGACCCGGTGGTACGCCAGTTTGCCGGCCTCAGCCAGGGCCAGTTCCTGCAGGTCGTCGACGATGCGCTGTTGCAGCATCGCCTCTTCGTGCAGTGACGCGAAGAGATCCTGGTCCGGCGTGATCACGCCGTCGGAGAGCGCCTCGAGATAGCCGCGCAGGTTGGCCAGCGGGGTGCGCAGTTCATGTGCGACGTCGGCGACCAGCCGGCGTTGCCGCTCCTCCCCGCGCTGCAGGGAGTCGGCCATCCGGTTGAACGACCGGGCCAACTCCGCCAGCTCGTCGTTGCCCCGCACCGGGACCCGTCCGGTGAGGTCGCCCCGGCCGAGCCGCTGAGCGGCCGCGGTGAGCGTGTCGATGGGGCGCAGCACCCGCCGGCTCAGCAGCATCGTGCCGATGACCGCGACCGTCGCAACGCCCGCTGCCGCGGCGAGCAGTGGACCGGCGGTCAACACGGACGCCGGATCGCCGCGAGCGCCGAGGTAGACCCGGGCGGGTATCGGCGCGACGTCACTGATCTCGTTGGTGAAGGCCTGGGCCAGGCAGGAATCCAGTGGTTGCACCGTCGAGGTGCCACAGACCTGCACCCGCGCAGCGTCCACCAGGTCCCGGCCCGGCTCGGCCGCGACGTCGCGACAGCCGTCGACGATCTCGTTGACACCCCGGCGACCGCGCCCGTCGGCCTTGCTCAGGTCGGCGTCGAACTGCGGAACTCCCGTGCCGGTGGGTGAAGCGACGACAGGGACGGATTCCCGCGTCAGGCAGGCCGCGAACCGCACGCCGGTACGGTAGGCGGCGATCGCGGCGACCGTGCCTTTCTCCCGGCCTGCCGGCTCCGCTGGCAGTGCGGCCAGATTCAATACCGGCCGCGGGTCGACGAACCCGACCATCGTGCCGAGCGGCCGGGCGGTGCGGTTCTCCTGGGTGTCCGTGTCCACGATCACCTGGCCCGTGTCGGCGACCAGGTGGATCCGCTGACCGGTCTGGGCGCGCAGGTCCCGCACCAGGTCGGGCACGCCCTCCCAGGTGCCGTGCAGGCTGCCGTACGTCCTGAGTCGGGCGACGACCTGGTCGAGCTGCGCCCGGTCGGTGGTGGCCGAGTCGCTGATCTGTTGCGAGGCCTGCCGCAGGGTCAGCCACGCGGTCGCCGCGGTCGCGCTCACCGCGACGAGGACGACCAGCCAGAGCACCCGGAGCCGAAAACTCACCGGCTGGCTCCGGGCGTGCCCTCAGGCGTCGGCGCCGCCGCCAGTTCCGGCTCCGGTTCGGCGAGCCGGTAGCCACGGCCGTAGACGGTGTGCACGTACCGCGGCTCGGCAACGTCTTCCTCGATCTTGCGGCGGAGGTTCATCACGTGCGCGTCGACGGTGCGTTCGAGCACGAAATGATCGAATCCGAAGGCCCGGTCGATGATCTGCGCCCGGGTGAACACCCGCCCGGGCTCGCCGGCGAGCACCTCGAGGATGCCGAACTCCTTGGCCGTCAGGGCGACCGGCCGCCCGCCGACGCGTACCTCGAACCGGCCGGCATCCACCTCGAGGTCGCCGACGCGTAGCACCGCCCGGTTGTCGGCGCTCACCACCCGGGCCCGGCGCAGCAGCGCCCGTACCCGGGCGGCCAGCTCCCGCGGGCTGTACGGCTTGGTGAGGTAGTCGTCGGCACCGAGGTCCAGGCCCAGGAGCATGTCCTCCTCGGTGGTGCGGGCGGTCAGCAGCAGGATCGGGATGTCCGATTCGGCGCGCAGGATCCGGCACACGTCGAGGCCGTCGACGACCGGCATCATCACGTCGAGGACCACCAGGTCCGGCCGGCGGGCCCGGCACTGGTCCAGCGCGGTCCGCCCGTCGCCGACCAGCAGCACGCTGTGCCCCTCGCGTTCGAGATAGACCCGTACCAGGTTGGCCTGCTTGGGGTCGTCCTCGGCGACCAGGATCCGCGCGCTCATGTTTCCCCATTCTGCCTGGTGGTGGCGGGGGTCAAGTAAACCCGAAACCCGTGAAGAACTGATGTGGGCGGGCCCCGGAGAACGGCGAGCGGGATATCCGTACAGCTGGCCCACGGCTTCTTCAAAGGTTCTTCACCACCGGCTGCCTACCGTGCCAGTCATGTCAGTCAGGGGCCGGACATGATCTTCGAACCAGCACATCCAGGCCGCCGCGACGAGCAACAGCGGCGGGCGGTCCGGCGGCGGATCCGGGAGACGCTCGCGGTGCGCCGGGCCGCCGCTGTCGGCGGGCACGGGGCCGCCGAACCGCCGGATGAACCGCCCGTCGAACCCGAGGCTGCCGGGTGACGCCGGGTACGCGTGGTCGGCGCGCGGGGACCGGTGCGATAAACGAGAGCGTCCGGCTGGCCGAGGCCGTGATCGACCTCGCGGCGATCGCGGAGAACATCCGGACGATCGCGGCGATCGCACGTACCGGGCTGATGGCCGTGGTGAAGGCCGACGGGTTCGGGCACGGCGCGGTGCCGGTGGCGCGGGCTGCGGTGGGCGCCGGCGCCGCCTGGCTGGGCGTGACCTCGGCGACGGAGGCGGTGACGCTGCGATCGGCGGGCATCGACGCACCCGTCCTGAGCTGGCTGCACCGGCCGGACGAGGACTTCACCCGCCTGATCGCCGCGGGCGCGACATCGCGGTGTCGACCCTGACCCACCTGCGCGCGATCGCCGCCGCGGCCACGGATCTCGGTGTGCCCGCCGCGGTCCAGCTCAAGGCGGACGTCGGTCTGTCACGCAACGGTGCCGGCGGCGACGAATGGCCCGAGCTGGTCGCCTGGGCTCGCAAGCACGAGGCGGAGGGCAGCGTCCGGGTACGCGGGGTGTGGTCCCACCTGACGAACGCCGACGTGCCGGGCTGCCCGAGCATCGTCCGGCAGCTGTCGACGTTCCAGGAGGCGCTGCGGATCGCTCGGGAAACCGGGCTCGACCCCGACGTGGTGCATCTGGCGAACTCGGCGGCGGCACTGGCCGCCCCGCAGACCCGGTTCGATCTCTGCCGGATCGGCCTGGCCATGTACGGCGTCGACCCGTTCGGCGCGACCGGCTCCCGCCGTCACGGCCTGCGACCCGCCATGACCCTGCGGTCAAGGGTGATCAACCTGAAGCGCGTGCCCGCCGGTACCGGCGTGTCCTACGGCCCCGATCATGTGACCGATCGGCCGACCACGCTCGCCCTGCTGCCGCTCGGGTACGCCGACGGCCTGTCGCGCACCGCCGAGGGCCGCGCGTGGGTCTGGCTCGCCGGTCGGCGCTGCCCGATCGTCGGGCGCATCGCCATGGATCAGTGCGTCGTCGATGTGGGCGACCTGCCGGTGGCGCTCGGCGATCCGGTGGTCGTCTTCGGTCCCGGCGCCGAGCCCGGCTCGCCCGACCCGGCCGAGCCGACGGCCGCCGAGTGGGCGCGGTGGGCCGGCACCAACCCGCACGAAGTCTTGACCGGAATCGGCGCGCGAGTGGCGCGCGTACACCTACCCCGGGAAGCGGCAACATCATGACTGTTCGTCTGGCGGTGCTGTTCGGTGGGCGCAGCGGGGAGCACGACGTCTCCCGGCGCTCGGCGGAGAGCATCCTCGCCCACCTCGACCCCGCCGCCTACCAGGTGACCGAGGTGCTGATCGAGCGGGACGGCCAGTGGCGGGTGAACGGCGACCGGGCCACGTTCGCGCAGGCGCTGCGGACCCTCGGCGACCAGGACGTGGTGTTCCCGGCGCTGCACGGCCCGTACGGTGAGGACGGCACCGTCCAGTCGATGCTGGAGTGGCTCGGCGTCGCGTTCGTCGGAAATGGTGTCTTCGCCAGCGCCGCGGGGATGGACAAGCCGGTCACGAAGAGACTCCTCGCCGCCGACGGCCTGCGCGTGGCCGACGGGGTGACGCTGCGGCCCGACGAGGAGCTGTCGTCGCGGGATCAGGAGCGGCTGGGGCTGCCCGTCTTCGTCAAACCGCCCGGGCCGGTTCCAGCCTGGGAGTCTCCAAGGTCGAACAATGGGCGCAACTGCCCGCCGCCCTGCGGCTCGCGCGCGAGAGCGACGCGAAGGTTCTCGTCGAACGCGCCGTGCGCGGGCGCGAGATCGACGTCGCGTCCTCCAGCACCCCGACGGTCGCGTCGAGGCCGGGCCGCCGCTGGAGATTCGGGTGGCGAACGCTGCCTTCTTCGACTACGACGCCAAGTACGACGGCGGTGCCGTCTTCCACATTCCGGCCCGACTCGACCCCGGCACCGCCCGACTGCTGCAGGACCGGGCCGTGCAGGCGTTCCACGCGCTCGGCTGCCGTGGGCTGCTCCGCGTCGACTTCTTCCTCCCGGATCCGGACGCCGACCACGGCACAGGGTGGACCGGAGACCACCGGGAGCCGGTGATCAACGAGGTCAACACCTTCCCCGGATTCACCGCCGCCTCCCAGTACCCGCAGATCTGGCAGCGGGCCGGCGTCGGCTACCCGGCACTGCTCGACATCCTCATCCAGGGCGCACTGCACCGACGCGACACCGCCGCCCCCTGCCCGAGTCCCTGCTGATGGCCGTCTACACCGCGGAACATCTCCGTGGTCTCCGCATGATCGTCACGGGCGGCGGAACGGGCGGGCACACCTACCCGGCGCTGACCACGATCCGTACGCTCCGCGACCGGCTGGCGGCCGCCGGCACCGCACCGGACGTTCGCTGGGTGGGCGTCGCCCACGGACTGGAGGCCAGGATCGCCCGGCGGGAGGGCATTCCCTTCACGGCGATCACCACCGGAAAACTGCGCCGCTCGCCGAACCTGCACGAGTGGGGCCGCAACGTCGCCGACGCCTTCCGCGTGCCGGTCGGCGTCTTCCAGGCCATCATGGTCGTGGTGCGCACCCGGCCCGAGGTGGTCTTCTCCACCGGCGGATACGTCTCCGTCCCGATCGGGATCGCCGCCTGGATCACCCGCCGCCCGCTGGTCATGCACGAGCAGATCCTCGCGCTCGGGCTGGCGAACCGGATCCTCGCCCGCCTCGCCGACCGAGTCCTGCTGAGCCACGAGTCCTCCATCGAGCATCTGCCCGCCCGAGCGAGAACTCGCGCGGTGGTCACCGGCAACCCGATCCGGCCCGAGATCCTCACGGGCAACCGCGACCGGGCGCTCGCCGCGTACCACCTGGATCCGCGCCTGTCGCTGGTGTACGTCACCGGCGGCGCCCAGGGCGCCGTCCAGGTCAACAACCTGATCGCCGACATCCTCCCCGGACTCCTGCGGAGATGTCAGGTGCTGCACCAGTGCGGCGACCACTCCCTCGACCGGATGCGGCAGGTCGCGGCCGCCCTCCCGGAACACCTGCGTAGCAGGTACCGGGTCGTCGACTACGTTCACGGCGAGCTGCCCGACGTCCTGAGCGCGGCGGACATCGTCGTCGCGCGCAGCGGCGCCGGCACCGTCGCCGAACTCACCGCCCTCGGCAAGGCATGCGTCTTCATCCCGCTCGTCCCCACCGGCGGCGACGAACAGCGGCGGACCGCACGGCACCTCGCCGAGGCCGGTGCCTCCCGCATGCTCGCCGGCCCCGACGCCTCCGCCAACCGCCTCTACGAGGAGATCATGGTGCTGCTCGACCACCCGGAACGACGCCAGGAGCTGGCCAACGCCGCCCGTCGACACGGCCGGCCCCAGGCGGCCACGGCCGTGGCCAGCGCGATCATCGACGCCGCTGGGCGGTACCGGTCATGATCCTGCTGTCTGATCGGCGAATCTCGGCCATCCCGCTCGGCGACAACGGGGAGGCCCTGGTCGACGTACGCCAGGTCGCGGACCTTCGGGTGGACGACCGGCTGGCCGACGAGGCCGGCGCGTACGCGCACCTGCGCGAGGCGACGGTGCAGCGCCTGCTCGCCGCCCAGCGGACCCTGCCCGGAGGGCTGCGGCTGCTGGTCATCGAGGGGTACCGGCCGCTCAGCCTGCAGACGACCTACTTCGAGAGTTACCAGGACGAACTGCGCCGCAGGTACCCGGAGTGGGACTCGGCGCGCCGGCACGTGGAGGCCAGCAAGTACATCTCGCCGCCCGAGGTGGCTCCGCACAGTACCGGCGGGACGGTCGACCTCACCCTCTGTACGGCCGATGGGACCGAACTGGACCTGGGCACGATCGTCAACGCCAGCCCGGTGGACAGCGCCAACGCCTGCTTCACGGGATCACCCCACATCTCCCCGCAGGCCCGCACCAATCGCGACATCCTGGGCCAGGCGCTGTCGTCTGCCGGCATGGTCAACTACCCGACCGAATGGTGGCACTGGTCGTTCGGCGACCGCTACTGGGCGCTGAGCACCGGGGCCGCCCGGACCCGGTACGGGCCGGTGGATCTGCCGTGAAGCGGCAAGTCCTTTTGTGGCGCGGCTCGGAGTGCGAATCATGGGCGCTTGTGCGGCTCACAGCCAGGGTGGCGGACCCTCGAAGGTGAGGGCGTGCACGTCGAACAGGACCGCCGCCTCCACGCCCAGCGCCGGCCCGCCCTGACGGGCGCCCAGGTGAGAAGCGGTCCGGGTTCGGGGCCGGCCACGCCCAGGCCATTGGTGTACTCGGCGTGCGCGGCCAGCGAGGCGATACCGCGCTGCAGCGGCTCGCCGGTGACGTCCACGCCGTGGGTGGGGCGCTCGGCGCCGGCGAAGCAGACGTAGCGCACGCCGCCCCAGGGCGGTAGCCCCTCGTCCACCAGTTCTGGGAAGATCCACCGGTTGCCCGCGTCGCGGGCGGCATCCAGCGTGGCCAGCCCCACCGCTCGGTGGTCGGCCTGGTTGGTGATGCCGCCCGTCATCCGGACGGTGAAGGCGCCCGAGACGATGACCTCGGGCCGGTGCCGACGGATCGCCCGTACGATGTCGCGGCGCAGGTCCGGACCGTACTCGACGACCCCGTCGCGGTGGTCGAGGAACTCCACGACATCCACGCCGACCTCCCGGGCCCCGGCGCGCTGCTCCTCCTCGCGCAACGGGGCGGCCTGGTCCGGGTGCATTGCGTCGATTCCTGCGTCGCCCCGGGTGGCCAGCAAATAGGTGACCTGCTTGCCCTGTGCGGTCCAGCGGGCGATCGCCGAGGCTGCGCCGTACTCGATGTCGTCGGGGTGTGCGGCCACCGCGAGGCAGCGCTCCCAGTCCTCTGGCAGTGCCGGTAGAAGCTCATCCACGGTCCACACCGTATTCGCCTCTCCGCCGATCCGTCACCGCCGGACCGGCAACGTTGACCTCCGTCGAGCAGGCGATAATGAGCGGGTGGACTCCAGCCGGCTCCACCCGCAGGCGCGGGCGGCGATGCAGGTCCAGCAGCGTGTCCCGCTCACCCGGGCGACCCTGCCGGCGGCACGGCTCAGCATGGTCGAGGCGACTCCGGCCGAGGTGGGCGGCGGACCCGCGATCCGGTCCGTGGTGAGCGTCGACGCCGGCGGCGTGGCCGCCCGGCTCTACCGCGACGGCGATCACGATGCGCTGCCGGTGGTCCTCTATGCGCACGGTGGGGGCTGGGTGATGGGCAGCGTGGACACCCACGACGGGCTGTGCCGGCACCTGGCGGCCGCGTCCGGCTGGGCGGTGCTCTCCGTGGACTACCGGCTCGCCCCCGAGTATCCCTACCCGGCCGCGGTGGACGACATGGCGCGAGCGCTCACCTGGCTGCGCGGGCCCGGAGCGGCTCGGCACGGCCTCGACCCGGGCCGGATCGCGGTGGCCGGTGACTCCGCGGGAGGGCACCTTGCGGCGGTGACCGCTCGGCGCGCCCGGGATGCGGGGACCCGTCTTGCGGGCCAGATCCTCATCTGCCCGGTCATCGACCCTGCGGCCGACTATCCGGCACTGGACGAGTACGGCCTGGACCGGGAGGAGATGCGGTTCTTCTGGGACGCGTATGCCTCACCCGGCGTGGACCGTACCCAGCCGGATCTGGATCCACTGCGGGCCGACCTCACCGGCCTGCCCCCCGCCGTGGTCATCACCGCCGAGCTCGACCTGTTGTCCGTCGAGGGTGAACGGTACGGGGCCGGGCTGCTGGCGGCCGGCGTTCCCGTCACCGCATCGCGGTACCAGGGACTCATCCACAACTTCCCGCGGAAACTGGCCCTCTTCGACGCCGCCCATGTCGCCCTGGCCCAGTTGGCCGCCGCGCTCCACCGTTGGTGAAAGCGAGCCGGGCATCGACCAGACCGGCGAGATCCGGCCGCTCGACCTACCGCCCCGTTGGTCGTCGGCGACCTACGGGTTGGCCGCCCGGCGCGCGGCCCTCTGTCGCCAGGAAGCCGCCAGGAGGAGGACGGCCAGTACGACGGCGGCGCCGAGGCCGAGGATGGCCGTCAACGAGAACGATGGTCCTGCCTCAGCCTGACCGTGGCGCTCGCTTCTGACCTCGGTGATGGGACGGTCCTGCTTCTTCTCATCGGGGGTGACCAGGCGGCCGACCGACGCGTCTGGCGGGAGAGCGAAGCCCCAGTCCAGCAGGGCCGCCGCCTCGCCCAGGCTCCCCAGTGGCGCGGTCTCCGCGCCGAGCAGGGTCACGGCGAGCCGCCGGCCGTTACGTTCGGCCACCCCCACGTATGTCTGTCGCGCCAGGTCGGTGAAGCCCGTCTTCCCGCCGAGCGTCCCCGGGTAGTGGTCCAGCAGCGTGTTGTCGTGGGTGATGGAGAAGCCTGGCGTTCCCGGATTTGCCGGTATCTCCGCCACTCGGGTAGCGATGTATCGCCGGAAGTCTGCGCGGGCGTAGGTGGCGCGCGCGATCAGCGCCAGGTCGTACGCGCTGGTGTACTGACCGGGGCCGTCCAGGCCGGATGGTGTCGCCGCGTGGGTCTGGTTTGCGCCCAGCCGGTGTGCCTCGTCGTTCATCGCCTGCACGCCGCCCTGCCGCCCGGCGGTGCCGCCGCCGGCGCGGGCCAGCACGTTGGCCGCGTCGTTTCCTGATTTGAGGAGTAGCCCCAGCCACAGGCTCTCGACCGAGTAACGGCCGCCCTCGACCACCCCCATCACCGAACTGGCCGGATCGAGATCCCGCAGATCCGCCCGGGTCACCTCGACCACCTGTGCCGGGTCGAGGTGCGGCATCAGGGCCGCGGCCAGCAGCATCTTCTGCACGCTGGCGGCGTGCGGTGTTCGTGCGGGCCGCATCCACCCAGCACCGCGCCACTGTCGAGGTCGGCCACGACCCACGAGGTGGCGGTGACCGACGGCGCCATCGACGCGCCCGCGGGGATGGCCAGCCCCGCCGTCGCCAGCGTCTCACCGCCGACGGCCAGGTCGGCGGGACCGACCGGTGGCGGCGACGGTGCGGCGGGTGGGGGCACCGGCGGCCTCACGGTCGGGCAGGGCACGTACGGCGCGGACGCCGCCGACGTCGAGGACCCGACTGCCGCGCCGGGCGTGGTCAGTAGGGCGCTGAGCACCACGGCACTGATGCGAACGACGGTCATGTTAAAGCACGGTAACTGCTGACAAAGCAGGCGCAGGCCGGTTGCAGAAACGCGGCGAGGATTCCGGCCTTTGGACGCGCTGCGCTCTTTCGACCATCTTGTGCCGTTTCGCAAGACTGTCCGGGATAGTGGGCATATCCCGGTTGGTGCGTTGGTGACGAACCACCACAAAGTGGCGGGCATCAACTATCTAGACAACGCTGGACAGATACTCCCGACGTCGCTGCGGTTCGAACTTCTCGATCGCGTACCGCAGCATGACCCGCGGCATGACCCGGTACCGTCGGGCCAGAAACTTCTCTTCCGCTGCTCTGTCACGGTTGCCCACCTCGCGCAGCATCCAGCCCACCGCCTTCTGGACGAGGTCGTGCGGGTCGCGCAGGAGCCGTTCACTGAGGCGGAAGGTCCAATGGAAGTCGCCGGCCTTGATGAAGGCGAAAGTTGCCATGATGGCGATGCGCCGGTCCCACACCAGGCTCGACTCGGCCAACCGATCCAGGACGCTCCGATCCTTGTCGATCAGCCAGGGGCCGACGATGTACGGAGCGGATGAGTCCACCAGGTCCCAGTTGTTGAGGTGACCGGTGTTGGCCAGGACGATGCTGAAGATCTCGCCCCGTTCCTCGTCGTCGCCCTTGGTGAACTTTCGCACCAGGATGAACAGCGACGTCAGCCGCTCCTCGTGCACGCTGCTGGTCAGCAGCTTCGCCGTCTCGGCCAGGGAGAGGTCGCGCCAGTAGCGGGCGGCCACCCTGCGCTGTTCCGGCACGGAGACGCCGATGGCCGTGTCGCCCTCGCCGTACCCGCCTGGAGTCATCTGCAGGAACCGGCTCGATGCCTCCGCCCGCAGCGGGTCGGCGAGGCTGGCTAGTTCGTGACGGACGTCGGCGGTCGTGGCCATGACTGTGCAACCCTACTCGAACGCCTCGTCCGGGCCGGCCATCTGATCAGGAATCGAGAAGCGGCAGGCTGCGTCGGCCCTAGCCTTTTGCCAGGTAGCCGGCATCACGCCGAACCTACAAGGCAAAGGGGAGCCCGAGAGTGTCCGCGAAGAATTCCACCACCGTGTCCGACGGCTTCAGCCCCGAGGAGCGTGCCGCGATGAAGGAGCGCGCCGCCGAGCTGCGCGCCGAGGGCAAGAAGGGGACCAAGAAGGCCGACGGGCTGCAAGCGCTCCTCGACAGGATCGCGCAGATGGCGCCGGAAGATCGTGCGCTCGCCGAGCGGGTGCATGTGACGGTGACGGCTGCGCCCCGGAGCTGTCGCCGAAGACGTGGTACGGGATGCCCGCCTACGTGAACGAGGACGGCAAGGTTGTCGTCTTCTTCCAGGACTCGGGCAAGTTCAACTACCGGTACTCGACCCTGGGCTTCCAGGACACGGCCAACCTCGACGACGGAGACCTGTGGCCGGTGGCGTACGCACTGCAGAAGTGGAGCCCCGCGGTAGAGAAGAAGGTCGTCGAACTGGTGCAGGCCGCGGTCTCCTGATCCCCTGCGGGGCAGGCCTGCACCCGCACCGTGGACTTCAGGAGCTGCGCGGGACTGCCAGGCCGGATTCATAGGCGAGGACCACGAGCTGGGCGCGGTCGCGGGCGTGGAGCTTGGTCATGGCTCGGTTGATGTGGGTTTTCGCGGTCAGCGGGCTGATCACCATGCGGTCGGCGATCTGGTCGTTGGACAGGCCCTGGGCGACCAGGGCGACGGCCTCGCGTTCGCGGCCGGTCAGCTCGTCGAGCCCGGTGCCGGCGGCGGTGTGCAGCGGCTGGTTGACGTACCGGTTGATCAGCCGGCGGGTGATCGACGGTGCGAGCAGCGCGTCGCCGCGCGCGGCGACGCGTACGGAATGGAGGAAGTCTTCCGGTTGGATGTCCTTGACGAGGAATCCGGCCGCGCCGGCGCGCAGCGCGTTGAAGACGTATTCGTCCAAGCCGTAGTTGGTCAGGATGACGACGTGCACCCGGGCGAGGGTCGGGTCCGCGGCGATGCGCCGGGTCGCCTCGATGCCGTCGATGACCGGCATCTGAATGTCGATGAGCGCGATGTCGGGCAGGTGTTCCCGGGCCAGCGCCAGGCACTCGCTCCCGTCGGCGGCCTCGGCCACCACCTCGATGTCGTCCTCGAGGTCGAGGAGCGCGCGGAATCCGCTGCGAATGAGCGGCTGGTCGTCGACCAGCAGGACACGGATCATGATGTCTGGTCCACGGGGAGTTCGGCCTGGACGGTGAAGCCCCCCTCGCTGCGCGGCTCCGCGCGCAGGCGACCGCCGAGGGCGGTGACCCGTTCGCGCATCCCGAGCAGCCCGACGCCGGGCATCGGCGCACTGTCCGGCGTGGCCTTGCCGTCGTCGTCGACCTGGATGGCGAGCACGTCGGGTCGCAGTCGATCCGGACCGACGCGGTAGCCGCGGCGGCGTGACGGGTGATGTTGGTGAGCGACTCCTGAACGATCCGGTAGGCGGTCCGGCCCACCGCGGCCGGCACGTCGTGCCGCTGTCCCTCGATCGTCAGCGTCGCCTCCAGGCCGGTCCTGCCAGCCCGCTCCACCAGCTCCGGGATGTGGTCGAGCCCGTGTGGCGGGGTGGTGTCGTCGTCGCGCAGCGCCTCCAGGGTCGCTCGCAGCTCCCGGGCCGCCTCACGACCGGCCTCGCGGATCGCCAGCAGGGCCTCCGGCACCGGTTCACCCCGCTTGCGGGCCACGTGGACGGCGACTTCGGCCTGCACCTTGATGACCGAGATCTGGTGGGTGAGCGAATCGTGCAGCTCCCGCGCGATGTGCAGCCGCTCCTCATCGGCGCGACGCCGTGCGGTCTCCTCCCGGGTGCGCTCGGCTTCGTCCGCCCGCCGCTCGGCCTGCCGCAGCGCCTCCCCGGCGGCGCCGGCAGCGATCAGCCAGGCGATTTCGAGGGCGCCTCGGGCCTGCGCGAACGCCTCGCCCGTGTCGTGCAGGCCCGAAGCCAGGGCCGCCAGGGGGAGAGCGGCCAGCAGGGTCACGCTCGCCGCCACCGTGACGATGCGGTGCCCCGCCCGCACGGCTGCGTACACCGCGAAGAGGTACGCGACGGCAGGCACGTCGAAACCGGCCGCCTGGTAACCCACCGCGCACAACCCGGTCACGGCCAGCACGGGAACCGGAGCCCGGCGACGCGCCGCGAGCGCCACCCCACCCGCCGCCAACAACGTGTAGCCGAGCAGGTCGACGTTCGTGGCGGACTGCTGCTCGGACAGCCCGGCGGCCAGCAGCGCCGCCGTCACGCCGACGGCAATCGCCCAGTCTCGGACCCCGGCCGGGACACCGAACCGTCCTCTGTCCATGCGCGCACCCTAACCGGACGCCGGTGCGAGGGAATCCCGCTCGCGGACGAGTGGCGGTATACCGCGCCCGCAGTACCTTCGCGGCGCCTGCGGCAGCCGCGGCAGCCGGCTACGGCATCGGCGGCAGCGCGAACTGTCTGCGCCCGCACGACGACCGGCGGTGGGTCCAGCGGACAGGATCAGGCGACGTCCAGTCGTCAGAGGAGAAGGAGCACCTCATGTCCGTCCGTCACCTGCTTGCCGCCGCCGAAGCCGCCATGTTCGGAGATTTCGGGCCTGCCACACCGTCGGCCGCGCACGCTCTGGTCCAGCCGGTCGCCGTCAGTTCCTACACCCTGACCGCCGGGCGTCTCTGGTCCCTGGTGGCCGCGCTGCTCGGGCTGGTCGGCGTGGTCATCGGTGGGCTGGCGCTGGCCCGCTCCGCCGGTCGTATCGGCACCGGGAAGAGGGTGGCCATCGTGGCCCTGGCGGCGGGGTTGGCCGCCGTGGTGATCGGCGGGCTGGTGGTGGCTGGCGCCGATGGTGGTCCCGGTACCGGTGGCGGAATTGTCGGCGGCTTCGTGGCCGTGGTGGTGGGCCTGATCGCCATGGCCCTCGGCGGGCTGGGTCTGGCCCGCGCCCGCCGCGCTGGCTGACTGAGCCTCCGCACACCGGCACGAAGGCCGGCGGATCTCTTCACGGCGGGCTGTGGTCAGGTGGTTGGCGTGGTGGACGTGTGGGCGGGTTGGAACAACTCGATCAGGTTGCCGGCGGGGTCGGCGAGCAGGATCTGCCGCCCGCCGGGCCCGGAGACCGGCTCGCTGCGGAACGACAGCCCCGCGCCACGGAGTCGGTCGATCTCAGCGTTCAGGTCGTCCACAGTGAGGTGGATGCGGTTGCGGCCCGGGCTGGTGGCGTCCTGGGGAGTGGCTCGGGCGCCGGAACTGGCTGGCCCGGACAGCAGTAGCCGTAGCGGGCCGCGCAGCACGTCAGCGAAGGCGGGCGCGGCGCTGGTGTTGAGGGTGAAGCCGAGATGGGTGGTGTAGAAGTCGACGGCCGTCTGGACGTCATCAACGAGGTAACGGACGTTGGCGTACTGGTCGGATGCTGTCACGACTGAATCTCCTTCAAGAGTGGCTGGCGGTGAGCACGGCCAGCAGGTGCCTGACGCGGGTGTCGATGTCGGTCGTGATGTGCTGGAAGGCGGGGTAGCTGGTCTGATCGGTGCTGCCGGCCGTGGCGGGGTCGGGGATGCTCCAGTGCACCCGCCGGGGATGGTCCGGAAAGTCGGGGCAGGCCTCGCGGGCCTTGTCGCACAGGCTGATCACGTAGTCGAACCGGCTGCCGGTCACCGTGTCCAAGTGCCGGGGGTGCTGGCCGGTGATGTCGATGCCGAACTCCTCATGTAGGACCCGGATGGCGTTGGGATGATGGCGGGGCTTGGGCTGACTGCCGGCGCTGGCCACCTCGACCTGGCCGCCGGTGCGGTGGCGTAGCAGGGCCTCGGCGATCGGTGAGCGGGCGCTGTTGCCTGTGCAGACGAACAGCACTCCGACGCCGGGCGGGCGCCGCAGGTCCACCGGTGGGTGCGGTGCGGGCTCCCGGCGCAGCGCCGGGTGTAGCGCGGCGCCGGTGTCGGCCAGCGCATTTGTGCAGCGGTCCAGATCCAGGTGGTAGTAGCTGTCGCGGCCGTCGAAGCTGCTGCGCGTGGCCGTGACCAGCCCGCCGTCACGCAGCAGCCGCAGATGGTAGGAGACCAGGTTCTGAGGCTCGCCTACCAGCGCCACGAGTTCCCGGACGCGGTAGTCGCTGTTGGCGAGCTCGGTCAGCAGCCGCCACCGCAGCGGATGGGCGGCCAAGCGCACGAACGCCGGGGGAGCTTGACTCGACAGCGCCATGATCACCATGATACATCAAACCGACTTGATGGAATAGCAGATCGACTGTGGATGGTCGGCGCGAAAGGCGAGTCGGTCGACGATGGTGCCCGTTGCGACCGGGCCGCCGGGAGGACTCGGCGCCGGGCATCGCGTAGTCCGGTCCGGCGGAGACCGGCAGGGCGCTCCGCTTCCCTGCGGAGCCCTGGCCGGCCTCGTGTCCGGTCAGGGCTCCGCAGTCGTCCGGCGAGGGACGTCGCCACGTCTCCGGGATCCAGACCAAGCTGGACGCCCGCAACCGGGTCGAGATTGCCGCGTGGGCGTGGGAGAACCGCATCGTGCAGAGCGCTTGAGGAACAGGACCGGAGGCTCCACGGTGAAGTGACGTGACCGGGACGGGTCTTCGGTCAGCGTCCGAGCCGGCAGTGCGGGACCAGTCGGGACGGCGGCCGGGCGGACCGGCCGGCGCCGACCAGGGCCACGTCGAGGAAGGCGCCGACCCCGACCTGCGCCACGAGGGCCAGGTGCGTGATCAACAGCAGCCGACGCGTCGTCTCCTCCGGATCACTGGGCGTCGCCACCGGTCGCGCATGGTCGCGCCGGGAGAGGAAGGCGAGCAGGCTCGGGTCCGCCCGTGCCCACGGCGCGAGCCCCGCTCCGGGCGGCACCGGGAGCGGCCAGTGGACAGACCCGGGCGGGCCGAGTTCCTCGGCCAGTAGTTCGGCGGTGTGGTCGA
>NZ_JAEVHN010000029.1:0-23977 GCF_016803375.1 Micromonospora sp. 4G55 | reverse complement strand
AGCGCGGCCCGGGTGGCCGCGGCCCGATGCCGGCGCACAGCCACAGCGAGGCCCTGGCGGTGCTGCAACAGGCGGTACGGGACAAGGCGCTGGTCTGGGTCGGCTACGTCGACGCGCACGGGGCGACCGCGTCCCGGCTGCTCCGGCCGGTCTCGATCGGCGCCGGTTACCTGCGCGCCGAGGACGACCGGACGGAGATGCTGCACACCTTCGCGCTGCACCGGATCACCGCGGCGGTCCGGGAGGACTGAGCGGGCGCCGGAGCACTGCGAGGACCGGGCGCGGTCAGCGCCGGCTGCGGCGCACGGTGCCGATCACCGAGACGGCGAGCAGCAGCGCGAACGCGGCGCCGGCGGTTTCGCCGACCGAGGCGACGAAACCCTGCCGCTGCACCAGCCAGCCGAAGAGGAACCAGGCGACGAGGGCGAGCGCGGCGGCGGCGTAGCCGACCAGCGTCGCCGTGGAGACCCCGTCGGCCGCCGGCGGCTCGTCGTCGGTCGCCGTTTCCTGGTCGACGCTCATTGCCAGCCCTCCCCGCCCCGTCCGGCTCCCGCCCTCCAGGGTGGCATCCGGACGGTAACCCGCACAGGGGACAAAACCCTGAATCGCCGCCCCGGCAGGCGGACTGCCATGGGCGGCGATTCAGGTTCCGGAACGCGGCTCAGGTGCCGGGGCGGCGGCCGACCAGCGTCACCCGGGAACCGATCGCGCCGAGCTCATACCACCGGACCGCGTCGGTGTGCAGCAGGTTGACGCAGCCGTGCGAGCCGATCGAGGAGTTGTGCAGGTAGGTGGTGGTCTCGTGGAAGCCGATCCCGCCGTTGAAGCGCTGCCAGTAGGGCAGCCAGACGTCGTACGGGTCCGACCACTCCTTCAGCTTCCGAAGGTTGACCTTGTAGGTGCCGGCAGGCGTGGCGTAGCCGGCCATGCCGGTGCGGGTCACCGTCGGCTTGGCCACCACCTTGCCGTCGCGCATCACCCAGGTGGTCTGCTTGGTCAGGTCCACGCAGAAGGTGGTACCCGAGCCGGCGTTGCACCGGCTGGTGTCCGTGTTCGCCAGCCGCTTCGCCACGTCGTACGTGAGCGGGCCGGCCCGGCCGGCGGCCGGGCGGATGTCGTACCGCTGCTGGAACTTCTTGATCGCGGCGCAGTCGGCGTCGGACTGCCGGCCGTCGACGCTGACCTTCCCGAACCCGCCCAGCCGGGCGAGGTAGCCCTCCACCTCGCGCTGGTACTCCCCCTGCTCGCAGCGGGTCATGTTCTGCGGTGTCGGGTTGACGATCCGGCGGCCGCTCTCCGGCTTCGGCGGCGTGGTGACGCGCGGCGTCGTCGCCGCGGCCTTCAGCTTCGGGGCCGGCGTGGTCGGCTGGGTCCGCTGGTCGGGCGAGGAGGTGCCGCTCGCCCCCGTTACCTGTTCCGCATTGCCGACCGGGGCGAGCCCTCCTCCAGTGCCACCCGGATCGGCCTGCGGGTCGAGCGCGCACCCACCGGCGCCGACCAGCGTGACCACCGCCAGGGCGGCCATCCGGATGGTGAAACCTCTATGCCTCATTCAGCCCCTCCCGAATCTGCCGTCCCATTGAGTTGACGTTCGGCCGTTGGGAATGGTTGCGTCGTTTGGGCATTTTTCTGTGCGCCCTCGACCCCGTGCAACACTGGATGGTCGGCCTGCGGCGGGGTGTCCCTGCCGGTGACGGGTAGCCGACAAGCCCGGCCGAGGAGAGGACACTGGCGTGAGCGGTGGACCACTGATCGTGCAGTCCGACAAGACCCTGCTGCTGGAGATCGACCACCCCGACGCGCAGGCCTGCCGGATGGCGATCGCTCCCTTCGCCGAGCTGGAGCGCTCCCCGGAGCACGTGCACACCTACCGGCTCACCCCGCTGGGACTGTGGAACGCCCGGGCCGCCGGCCACGACGCCGAGGCCGTGGTGGACGCGCTGATCAAGTACTCCCGCTACCCGGTGCCGCACGCGCTGCTGGTCGACGTGGCCGAGACGATGGACCGGTACGGCCGGCTCCAGCTCGCCAACGACCCGGCGCACGGCCTGGTGCTGCGGGCGCTGGACCGGCTGGTGCTGATCGAGGTCGCCAAGAGCAAGAAGCTGGCCGGCATGCTCGGCAACAAGATCGACGACGACACCATCCAGGTGCACCCCTCCGAGCGCGGCCGGCTCAAGCAGGCGCTGCTCAAGCTGGGCTGGCCGGCGGAGGACCTGGCCGGCTACGTCGATGGGGAGGCGCACCCGATCGAGCTGGCCGAGGCCGGCAAGGACGGCCGCAAGCCGTGGACGCTGCGCTCGTACCAGCGGGAAGCCGTGGAGGCGTTCTGGGCCGGCGGGTCCGGCGTGGTCGTGCTCCCCTGCGGCGCGGGCAAGACGCTGGTCGGGGCGGCGGCGATGGCCGAGGCGAAGGCGACCACGCTGATCCTGGTCACCAACACCGTCGCCGGCCGGCAGTGGAAGCGGGAGCTGATCGCCCGCACCTCGCTGACCGAGGAGGAGATCGGCGAGTACTCCGGCGAGCGCAAGGAGATCCGCCCGGTCACCATCGCGACGTACCAGGTGCTCACCTCGCGGCGCGGCGGCGCGTTCACCCACCTGGACCTGTTCGGCGCCCGCGACTGGGGCCTGGTCGTCTACGACGAGGTCCACCTGCTGCCCGCGCCGATCTTCCGGTTCACCGCGGACCTCCAGGCCCGCCGCCGGCTGGGCCTCACGGCGACACTGGTACGCGAGGACGGCCGGGAGGGTGACGTGTTCAGCCTGATCGGCCCCAAGCGGTACGACGCGCCGTGGAAGGACATCGAGTCGCAGGGCTGGATCGCCCCGGCCCAGTGCACCGAGGTACGGGTGACGCTGACCGATGCCGAGCGGATGTCCTACGCGACGGCGGAGGCCGAGGAGCGCTACCGAATGGCAGCGACCGCCCGGACGAAGCTGCCGGTGGTGAAGGCGCTGGTCGACCGGCACCCGGATGAGCAGACCCTGGTGATCGGTGCGTACATCGACCAGCTGCACCAGCTCGGGGAGTACCTCAACGCGCCCATCATTCAAGGCTCGACCACCAACAAGGAGCGGGAACGGCTCTTCGACGCGTTCCGGTCCGGCTCGCTCCGCACCCTCGTCATCTCCAAGGTGGGGAACTTCTCCATCGACCTGCCGGAGGCGGCGGTGGCGATCCAGGTGTCGGGGACGTTCGGGTCGCGGCAGGAGGAGGCGCAGCGGCTGGGGCGAGTGCTGCGGCCGAAGGCCGACGGGCGGCAGGCGCACTTCTACACGGTGGTGTCGCGGGACACGATCGACACCGAGTACGCGGCGCACCGGCAACGGTTCCTGGCGGAGCAGGGGTACGCGTACACGATTGTGGACGCCGACGACGTCCTCGGTCCGAAGCTCCCCAGCGTGGACTGAGGGGCAGTATGCCGCCGAACCGGCGATCCGGTGACGCGCGCCATGCTCTGCCTCGATGCTCCCGGGAACCCTTGCATCCACGTCGGTTAGTCGTTGTCGCCCTGGGTATTCCCTTCTGTGGGCATCCCAGGACTGTCCGGGGCGCTGGTCGTGGCGGCTGCCGTCGCCGCGGGTTGGCTCGTCGGCTGGCTCATTGGCGTAGCCATCAAGAAGGTGGCGAGGGAGCCCTACCGGTCGTTGTTGATGCCGACCTATCGCGCCTGCCGCCTGCTGACAATTCTCGTCCTGGTACTCATTGCGCTGTACTTCACACTGCAATACACCGGCCTGCCCAATGATTGGTTGCCCCACGGCCGCAACGCGCTGCGCCTGTTATTGGTCCTTGCACTCGCTTGGTTGGTGGCCAAGGTGCTGCGCGTCACCGAGGCGGGAACCCTGCTACACCTCCCCCTGCACAGCAAGGATCCGTCCATCCGGCGGACCCGCAATGAGATCCGGCTGCTCCGCAAGCTGGCCGGGGCTACCGTCGCAGTGCTGGCGATCGGCTGGGCCCTGACAACCTTCGACACCCTGCGGGCATTCGGCGTATCCCTGCTGACGTCCGCCGCAGTCCTCGGCGTCATCGTCGGCCTCGCCGCCCGGAACACGCTCGGCAACGTCCTCGCCGGACTCCAGGTGGTTGTCGCCCACGCCATGCAGGAAGACGACGTCGTCGTGGTGAACAACGAGTGGGGCCGCATCGAGGCGGTAAACCTCACCCACGTCGTCATACGGATGTGGGATGAACGGCGGCTGACCCTACCCACCACCTACTTCACCGAACGCCCTTTCCAAAACCTGACCCGACACGACGCCCGGGTGATCAGCGAAGTCACCCTGCAGTTGGACTTCACCGCCGATTTGAACGAGCTGCGCAGCGAGGCGCAGCGCCTCTTGGAGGCGAACCCCCTGTGGGAACGCGACAACAAATGGCAACTACAGATGGTCGACGTAACACCGCAAACAGTCGCCGTCCAGCTACGCGCCTGGGCCGCAGACTCACCCGGCGCCTGGAACCTCGCCTGCGAAATGCGGGAGGCCCTCACCACGTACGTCCGGGACCGACACCCGCAGTGGCTCCCACGCACCCGAGGCGAGTACCACCCGTAATGCCCCCGCCCGGGACGGCCGCAGGCCGGATGCGGCAGCAGCGCCGAGCCCGCCGCCGGCTAGGGCTGACGGCGACGCTGTTCCGCGAGGACGGCCGGGAGGGCGACGTGTTCAGCCTGATCGGCCCCAAGCGGTACGACGCGCCGTGGAAGGACATCGAGTCGCAGGGCTGGATCGCCCCGGCCGAGTGCACCGAGGTACGGGTGACGCTGACCGACGCCGAGCGGATGTCCTACGCGACGGCGGAGGCCGAGGAGCGCTACCGGATGGCGGCGACCGCCCGGACGAAGCTGCCGGTGGTGAAGGCGCTGGTGGACCGGCACCCGGGCGAGCAGACCCTGGTGATCGGTGCGTACATCGACCAGCTGCACCAGCTCGGGGAGTACCTGGACGCGTCGATCGTGCAGGGCTCGACCACCAACAAGGAGCGGGAACGGCTCTTCGACGCGTTCCGCTCCGGCGAGTTGCGCACCCTCGTGATCTCCAAGGTGGGGAACTTCTCCATCGACCTGCCGGAGGCGGCGGTGGCGATCCAGGTGTCGGGGACGTTCGGGTCGCGGCAGGAGGAGGCGCAGCGGCTGGGGCGAGTGCTGCGGCCGAAGGCCGACGGGCGGCAGGCGCACTTCTACACGGTGGTGTCGCGGGACACGATCGACACCGAGTACGCGGCGCACCGGCAACGGTTCCTGGCGGAGCAGGGGTACGCGTACACGATCGTGGACGCGGACGACGTGCTGGGGCCGGAGCTCCCGAGCGTGGACTGAAGCTGACCGGCCGATGCCAGGCGGTATCCCTGCAGTCCGGCGTCTTGTAAACGAGGACGTGCAGTAGCCGATCTACCGGTCGGACTCAGCCTGCAGGACCGTCTACCGTCAGGTCCGCCGAGTCGATCTACACGCTCCCACTTCACGGGTCCTCCCAGTCGATGCACGGCCGGCTGACCGTGCCAGCAACTTCGGTGGAAGCTCCACCTGGTCTCCCTTTTGGGACTGGACTGTACGGTCTAATAGCCGGCGAGGAGATCCTGACGCGGGCCTGCAAGTTGACTGTTAGCTGTTTCCGGACGAGGGCGGGGCGGTCGCGGCAATAAGCCTATGCATGCCGGAGGATGGATTGTTGTGGGGGAAGTAGGTTCCGTTTCTCTCATGTCGGTTGTCCAAAGCGATGGCACGGCGCGCAGCGACCGCTCTCTTCGGCATGTAGGTAGCTGCTACCAATCCCTTGTCGGCTTGGCCGTCATGCCCACGGCGGCGTCTACGAGCTCCATCGTTATCGAGCCATGCCCCGCAGGCCTCGAAGTGCAGGATCAGCCAAAGCTCGAAACATGGGTTCGATATGGCAAGCTGAATATCATGCCGCCGAGCCAACGCGATGGCTTCTTGAAGTCCGGGGTGGTTCTCTGGCCACTCCACATCGAAGACGCACCAGAACTCGTCAACCTCACCTTCCTCTCGCTGCGCCCTTTCGCGTGCCGCAACAGCCATTCGAACCAACGTCAGCGGCACCGATCCTCCTCCCTGAGTCTCAATTCTTAGGTCAACAGCAGCAACCTCGCGAACCTCGGGCTCCCGTCGCAACGCTTCTAAGTACTCTGGCTCCGTTCGCTGACCTTCGCAGAAGACTGCGAGCGTTTTGCGTGGCGTACGTACACCCACCTTGCGCCTCAAAGGGCGAGGCCTTTTCTGAAGGGGTCGGCCCATCACTAATCCTTCACGGCAAGGCCGAGCGCGCGCCGCAGGATGTGTTGATCAAACTCGGGAACGGCGCCGAATCGGCCCTGCAGATATGCCTTTTCTAGGTTCAACGATCGGCGCACCTTGTCCCCTCCGTATTCGGCTAGGGCTGTGAGCGTTGTCGCTCCGTCATCCCCCTTCTCTGTCAGCCACACCTCATCGCGGTTCAGGTGATTCAAGAGGCTAGTGTCGTGGGTAGTGAAGATGAGTTGCGCTCCTCGAGGATTTGTCTCGGGATCCTGGAAAAGCTCCAGCAACCTGGCAGAGAGCCTTGGGTGAAGGCTGGCATCAATCTCATCAAATAGCAGCGTTTGGCCGGTACGCAGCGCGTGCACGGTTGGCCCGATCAGTCTAAACCAAGTTTGAGTGCCCTCTGATTCTTCGATCATGTCGAAAGGTAGTTGCTGGTCTGCTACCCGGTGCATGAGACGCAGATAACGGCGTCCTTCCGGAGATACGGAAGAATCTCCTCTCTCATCTACAACTTGGACCTCGTCAATCCCGAGATCGGCATAGCGGAGTAGGTCTAAGGCCGCTTCCCGGTCAATAAGGCGGTCGTTTTCTAGATCGTTGAACAGCGCCAGTTGATCAGTGTCTGCGGCAGGGTAAAACATTCGTTCCGTAGAATGACTGAAGAAAAATCGCCGTCGCCCTCCGGGCCTTCGGCGAGCGCCTAGAATGCCAATGTTCGCTAGGGAGCGGCCGAAGTATCCAACCTCGGGCTCATCGAACCTCATTGCGGCAGAGAGCGCCAGAGTTGTTGGGGTTAGCAACTCACGAGTTCCAGAAAGGGTTCCCAAACCCCGACGTAGGTGAATGTCCATCCCTTCTCGCCTCAAGAGTGTCCGCGGTCGCCGCTCTGGGTAGCTATGCAGCGCTTCGAATATGACGGAGGAGTCGTCTACGACGAGCTCGTAAGCGTACCGAACCCCTCTCACCATCATTTCCACCACATACGAGGACGGCTCGTACGGGCCATGACCAAACTTAAACGGCTCTCGGGGAATGGTTTCCGCCCACTGCCTCAGCGATGTTCCGACAGCGGAGGATAGCCACGCCAAGGACTCTAGGACGTTGGACTTGCCTGAGGCGTTGGGGCCGTAGATACCGGCTACCGTCAGAACACTCTCCGAGAGCAGGTCGAACTTCCGCGCGGCGGGCCTATCCTCGTCCACGGCAATCATCGATAGTTCCACCGGCTGCATGATCGAGCGGTGGTTGGAGACCTCGAACCGCAAGAGCATGGCTTGTCTCCTTACGCCTGAACTGCATGCTGAAACCACTCTACGTCAAGGACCGACGAAAACTAGCCTCCAGTTGCACGTCCGCAACACTTGATCTCTCGGCCTGGCGTCGGCTTGGCTGCAAGGCGTCGAGCGGACACGCGGCCACACGGGGCCAACGCGCGGCCCCGGGCGACGACACAGCACCGGAACCGGAGCGGCGAATGGGGCCGGAGGCAGCCGTGCTGACCGACTGGGAGGTTCGGAGGGCTAGGACTAGGCCTTCAAACTCGAGCCCAGACGACAGGAGGAGCCAACTTTAAGGAGCGCGAAGGAGGGGCCACAGCAGACGTGCCAGAAACAGCAACGGACGCAGGCGCAGACGTCCCGACGCGGCCTGGTAGCGCGATGAAGGCCGAACGAACTATCTCGCACGCTCTCGCGAAGCTTACGGATCAAGCCAATCTCGCGATCCGATGGCAGTACAGCCTTCCATGCCGTGCCCCGGGTCGCCGCCACTACAAGGCGGACGGCGCATCGCAGGTATGCGATGCGGGGACGCGGCAGAATGCGCTCCCTCCTGCGGGGCGAGTCACCGGTAGGTCGCCAAATTAGCGCCGGGTGGACTCTGCGACGAAGACGCCACGACCCGGGCGGCCGACCAGCACGCCCTGCTCCCGTAACGTCGCGATCGCCCGCTGAATCGTCGAGTGCGAGACGTCGTAGGAGTCGGCGAGCGCGCGACCTGCGGGCAACTGGCTGCCCGGCGGATAGGTTCCGTCCTTGATCTTGCTTCGCAGGTCGTCTAGCAGCTCGTCCATGGTGGGCGGAATAGGCACGATGCGGCCCCTTGCAGTCGGTTGGCCCACCCAGTATTGATCCACGCCCTCGACGTAGGCAATGCATCCGCTGAAAGAGGTGACGGTGGTGACATAGCTGATGGTGATGATGGTTCAGTAGAAGAGGTTGGCTGGGTACTTGACGTAGGTGATGCTGCATCGGTAGCGTCGCTCTCGGTGATGCGGTGCTGCTGCGGTCGGTTGGCGCCTCTCGTACCGGTCTCGCATCGCCGCCGAGACCTCACCCTCCCGCGCTCCCCCGGCGCGGCCCTGCCGTCGCACCATCACACCAAGGCGGCAGGGCGGGGCGTCTCCGCCGACCGCAACCGGCGGAGACCGCCCCCTCCACTTCGACGCGACCCGACGAAGGGCGGTCCCCGTGCGCGACCTGATCCGTCGGCTGGTGAGCCGACGCGAGGAAAGACCACCGATGGCAGAAGCCAACCAGAGACAACCCCTCCGGCCCTGGCAGATCCGTGAGCGGTGCTTCAACGTCCGCCGCCACGGCCTCGACCCCGTCGAGATCCGCGCCTTCCTGCACCGCGTCGCCGACGAACTCACCGTCGCGCAGACCGCCCTGGTCGCGGTGCAGGAGGAGAACGTACGGATCAAGAACGCGCTGCGCGCCTGGCAGAGCGCCCAGTCGGCAAACCGCCGCTACCGATGAGCGACCGCTGGGTGATCCACCTGCCGGTCACCGCACCCGACCTGCTCCGGGCCCGGATCCTCGCCCGGACCGCCGCCCGCGTGCTGGCCCGGCTCAGCGCCCGCGTCGAGCCCGGCGGGGTGACCGTCTCGGCCGAGGACCAGCAGGGCGTACGCCACTGGGTCTTCTGCGACCGGCGACTGCCCGGCGGCGGCCGGTGTGCCCTGCCGGCCGATCACACCGCGCCCTGCTCACGGCGCGCGCCCTGGCTCAACCGACGATGAGGAGAAACGCAAAGGGGCTGGCGGGACATAGCCCGCCAGCCCCTGACAAGGAACGCGTCAGCCGAGGCCGCCGGCCCGGAACGCGACCCAGGCGTCGCTCATCCGGTCCGCCTGTCCGGCGGTGAACATGTTCATGCAGGAGTCCTGCGTGTAGTCCATGAAGTTGTGGATCGGGTCCAGCCCGGGTGCGGTGCAGGTGTCCGCGCCGACCGGGCAGTTGAACTGCGGGTGCGCTTCACGCGGGGTGTCCGCGACGAAGTCGCCGGAGGCGGAGCAGCCGTGCGCGAAGGTGTGCTCCAGCATCAGCCAGTGCCCGACCTCGTGCGTCAGCGTGTCACCCAGCGCGTATTTGCCGGCGGTGCCGCCCGGCATCGACTCATCGAGCATCACCACGCCGTCGATGTAGTCGCGGCCGTTGTTGTAGCCCTTCGGGAAGTACGCCCAGCCGAGCAGCCCGCCGCCGATGTTGGCCGCGTACACGTTCAGGGTGCGGGAGTCGCCGGTGTACAGCGCCTTCTTCATGTCCCGCTCGTTCTTGCCCGGCACGACGGTGTACCAGTCGCTGTTCACCGTCCAGGTCGTGTTCACCAGGTCGAACCGGAACGGCGTGTTGGCGGCGTTCGCCGCGGTACGGCCGGCGAACGAGTCGTTGAGGACCGTCATCTGGTCCGCGATCATGGTGTTGAACCGGGTCGTCTCCGCCGCGCTGAGCGGGTGGTCGGAGACCATGTGGAAGACCGTGGGAATGGTGACGCTGCCGTTGGCCAGGCGCGGCGAGTCCTTGATGACGCCGTAGGCGTTCGCCTCGTTCTTCGAGTACAGCTCCGGCTCCTGGGCCGTGGCGCCCTCGGCGACGCGGGCCACGCTGTGCGCCTCAGCTCCGGGCGCACAGGCCGCGGCACCCGGCGAGGTGGTCGCGGGCGCTGCCGAGGCGACCGCCCCGGAAGCCCCGCCGGCCCCCAGGAAGGTGGCGGCGGTGGCGGTCAGGACCGCCAGTTGGAAAGCCGATCTTCTTCTGCGCATCGTTGCCCTTTCACATACGGGGGATGAGCCACGTCAGCGGCAGGGACGAGGGTCACCGGGATACGGGACCGACATCGTCGTTACGCCATAACAACACGTCAGCGGTGTGAACAACAGACCACGAGCGGGTCGATTGCCGGACGGCAAGGGCCGGTTTCGCAGCGGTCGGGCCGACGACGCTTCCCGGCTCGCCCGCCGCGGCCTACGGTCGGCGGATGGTCCTCTCCGACGTCGCCGGGTCCTGGGTCGGCAGCAACGGCTTCCGACTCATGCCCGCTGATCCGCTCGCCGAGTCTCCCGCCACGATGACCGTGACGATGGCCGCCGGCGGTCACCTGACCTCGGTCGCGTACACCTGGCAGCACCCGGACGACGGACCTCAGGACGGCCTGCTCGTCATCGCCGCCGCCGGTGAGGACGGCTCGCTCACGGCCCTGTGGGGTGACTCCTGGCATCAGCAGCCGGTGCCGATGTCGTTGCCCGGCGGGCCGGGAGCGGGCGGAGCGATCGAGTTCGAGAGCGACTACGGCGGAGGTTGGCGCTGGCGGATCGTGATCGACGCCGCCGACACCACGGCCCTGCGGATGCGGATGGAGAACGCGATCCCCGCCGAGCACGCCACGGCCCGCGAGCCCGCCGGGCCGTACCCGGTGATGCTCATGGAGGTACGTCGCGCCTGACGCGGCTCGACCGCGCGAGGCTCAGAGCACGTGGGTGACCCGTTCGGCGGCGAGCCGATCGGCGGCCAGGTTGCGGTGGATGACCACGGACGCGCCGACCGACAGCGGGGCGAGCAGCCACTTCAGCGGTTGCTCGTGCTCGCCCGCGTCGACCAGAAGGCGGTCCCCCGCCCGCAGGCCGAGTTGGGAGGCGACCTCGTGCGCCAGTGCGCCCCACTCGCCGTAGCTGGTGCCGTCCGGGGTGGCCGGGTCGGCGGCCCGGACAGCGTGGTGGTCGGGCGGGGTGGCCGGGTGCCGCAGCACCTCGGCGGACCAGTCGAGCCAGCCCACCGGCACCTCGGTCAGCGACCGGGGCGCGGTGCCGACGAGGTAGCGGTGCGTCCCCTCGGGTACGTCCTCCAGCCAGTCGTCGAGGCGTTCCGGGGTCACGAACACCGCGTCGTACGGCCGGTCGGCGCCCGGTTCGAGGACCGGCAGCCCGGCGGTGGCGCGGGGCCGGTACGACACCGCCAGCCCGACCGACCAGGCCCCGAGCAGCACCGCGGCGGTACGCCAGTGCGGCGGCAGCAGCACCGCGACCCGGTCGCCGGGGCACAGCCCGCAGCCGTCCCGGAGCAGCCCCGCGCTGCGGGCGGCCCACGCGCCCACCTGCTGCGCCGTGAGGTCGGTGCGCTCGCCGGTCGCCCCGTCGAGGTAGCTGAGCAGCGGCTCGTCGGTCGCGACGGCGACGGGTGCGTGGTCGGCCATCGGATGCCCCTCCCTGACGGTCAGCTCACCCTAGCGGGGGCGAACCGGTCCACTAGGAGGGCCAGCCGCCGCTCGTGTTCCTCCCGCCGGAGCCGGCCGTTGCGCATCAGGGTGACCAGGCCGTGCAGTCCACTCCAGAAGGTCTCGGTGAACGTCTCCAGGTCGTCGTCACCCGCGAACGGGCGCAGGGTCTCGGCCAGCTCGGCGAAGGCGCGGGCCAGCTCGACCGGGGTGTCCTGGCTGGCGAAGGAGAGGTCGTTGGGGAGGTTGAATATCGCGTCGTAGAGCGCGGGTCGACGTTCGGCGAACGCGGCGTACGCGGTGGCGATGCCGGCCACCGCCTGCCGCGGGTCGGTCGCGGCGGCCCGGGCGGCGGCGAGTTCGACGGCCAGATCGCCGCAGCCTTCCACGGCGACGGCCGCCATGATGGCGTCCTTGCCCTTGAAGTGGCTGTAGAGGACGGGCTGGCTGTACTCGATCTCCGCGGCGAGCCGGCGGGTGGTCACCGCGTCCCAGCCCTCCGACTCGGCCAACTCCCGCGCCGCGGCGATGATCGCCCGCTCCCGTTCCGCTCGCTCCCGCTCGCGCCGCGCCTGAATCGACATGACCAGAACTCTAGCACCGCTAGCCATTCTGCCGACGCTCTGCTAGCTTCGCTCTCAGACCTAGCGCCGCTAGAAAACGGAGTCGAACATGCTCAGCACCGTCGCCTACGGGCTCGCCGTCGTCCTCAGCCTCTTCTGTGTCTTCATCGGCGCTCGGTTCCTCCTGGCACCCCGGGCCTCTGCCGCCGGCTACGGCGTCCCCGCCAAACCGGACGGCGACCCCGCCTACCTCACGATCAAGGGTCTGCGTGACCTCAGCTACGGCCTGCTCGGGCTCGCTCTGATCGCCTTCACCAGCGCCGACGCCGTCGCCTGGTACATGCTGATCGTCGCGCTCAACCCGTTGGGAGACACCGTCGTCGTGCTGCGGCACGGCGGCACGAAGGCCGTCGCCTTCGGCATCCACTTCGCCACCGCCATGGTCGTCCTGCTCGACGCCGCCCTGCTCTTCGCCCTCTGACGCGACCCGACCGATCCGACCCGACGACAGGAGTCCAGCAATGTCCCTGATCACGCCCGACTTCGACCGGTCCGTCATCGTCCGCGACGCCGACGCCGAGGTGGTCGGGCGGGCCCCCACCACGATCCGCCTGCTCGCCGACAGCAGCGCCACCGGAGGGGCGCTCTCCACCCAGCGGGTCACCCTGACCGACGGCGCGGACGGCGCCCGGCCGCACCACCACGGCACCTCCGCCGAGCTGTTCTACCTGCTCGACGGCACCGCGCAGCTGCTCTCCGGCGAGCAGGTCGTCACCGCCGAGCGCGGCGACCTGGTGATCGTGCCGCCCGGCGTGGCGCACGCGTTCGCCGCCGCACCGGGCGAGAACGCCGACATCCTCATCGTCATCACGCCGGGCGTCGAGCGGTTCGAGTACTTCCGGCACCTCGAGCGGATCGCCTACGGAAAGGTGCCGCCGGAGAGCCTGCTGGAGGTGCAGGAGCTGTACGACACGTACTTTCGCAGCAGCGCCGCTTGGGACGCCGCCCGTCGCTGATCGACGACCACCTGGCCGGCCGACTGATCCGGCGGGCCGTCGACGGCTCGGCCTCCTGGCGTCGCTCCACCGCGTCCACCGCCGGCCACCTCGCCGTGCGGACCAGGAAGGGCCGGCTGGGGCGGCCCGTGGGCCGCCCCAGCCGGGTCACGTCAGGGCAGCGGGGAAGGGCGGTACCTGGTCGATCCCTTGGCGGTGTACACGGTCACCGTGAGGCGGTCGACCTCGCCGCCCTCCGGACCCGGCCCACCAGCCGGACTTCGCCCGGCCCACTACACTCGCGGCCACATCCGCTCTGGAATTGGGGCAGTCGAAATGGGCGAGCTGTTGTCGACAGTCGTGCAGATCGTCGGCTCGTATCTCACCAGGATGCTCGACCGGCGGGCGGTGTCCCGGGACGCGAAGGTCGCCGCCGAACTGATGGCCGTCGTCCTGGCCCTCCAAGAGGTGTGCCTCACCGGGCACCGGATCCTCGCCCTCGCCGGCACGATCGTCTCGGGCACCGCGCGACCCGACGACCTGACCGAGTTCGCCGCCGCGCTCCGCCGCCAGTCCACCCTGGTCGATCAGCTCAGGAGCCGGATCGAGGCCGCGCGCCCGCTGCTCGCCACCGTCGAGGTGGAGTTCGCCCTCAACGTGGCGCCGTTCCTCGACGCGAAGTCGGGGCTGCTGACCCGCTGGCAGCAGCAGGCGGCCATGAGTCAGTTCTCCACCACCACGCTGCTCTTCCTGCCCGCCGAGAGCGTCACCCGCGCCGTGGCGGCGAGCCGGCCCCGCCCCGACGCCGCCTCGCCCGACCTGGACCGGACCGATTTCGTGCTGGTGGTGGCCGACGAGGTGCGCGGCGTACGCCGGCGGGAGGTACGGGACATCCGCACCGCCACCGACGCCGAGCGCGATCCGGTGCTGCGGGACATCGAACAGGCCCGAGCCAGGCTGGAGACCGCGACGCAGCTCTGCGCCGGGTTGCTCACGGCTACTCGGGAGACCGTGGGGCCGGAGGCGTTCGCCCAGTTGCGGCGGGACCTGGCGGGCCGGGAGCTTCGCCACTGAGCCCGCCCGACCGGCGCAGCTCCGGGTCGCGGGGATAGCCGCCGTACCGGGCCAGCGCGTACGAACCGAGGCCCGTGGCCAGGAGGCTGAGCGAGGCCATGCCGAGCTCCCGGCTGAGTTCCTCCGCGTTGAACATGAGTCGCTGGAACAGCCCGGTGCCCCTCGCCTGGTCGGTGAGTCGGATCTCGTCGAGCGACGCGCGCCGCTCCGGGAAGGAGAACCGCAGTCCGAGCAGGGCGTGCAGGGTGCCGGCCGGCGCGATCCGCAGGTCGACGGCGCAGCCGCCGTCGGGGTAGAGCGAAACCTCGAACCGGGCCTCCGGCAGACCCGCCGAGATCAGCTCCCGGAACCGGCGCGGCGGGATCGGCACCCAGCGCCGCCACGACGCGACGAACTCCTCGTCCGCCCGGGCCACCGTCATCACCGGCTCCAGCGCCGTCAGATCGGCGATCGTCATGGCGTCGATCTCGGCCCGGAGATCCCGCGCCGGGGATGGCGCCGGGTGGAGCAGTCGTACCCCACCGGCCTCCGCCAGCAGCCCGTCCCACTCCCGGTCCGGTCGGAACCGCCCGAGGCAGAAGTCGTCGCCCAGTTCGGCGGCGAGGTGTTGCCACCAGGCCGCCGCGCGGACCGGTCGCAGCCCGAAGCGCATGGCGCCGACGATGAAGCAGCGGTGCAGCACGAGGGTGGCGCTGACGGCATTCACGTCGACCATCGGCCCGTCCAGGGCGCGCGCCGCGCCGACGGCGTCACGTTCCATCTCCGTGTACGCGACGAGCGGCGGCGCATCCGTGATCCGCACCGGGATGGCGCTGTCGAGCTGTGAGGCGGGGTCGACCGGCGCCCACACCACGTCATCGTTCAGGACGATCAGTGGCAGCAGTTCGTCGTCCTGCTGCACGACGAGTTCCAGGGCCTGATCGCCGCGCGGCGAGAAGATCTGCCGGGCCCGGAGGACCGCGTCGGGGTGCAACCGTAGGGCGTCGTCGATGGCCGGCACGGCGACGTGCAGCTCGGCTCCGTCCGCCCGGACCTGGAGCGCCGGCAGGGTGCGCAGGGCGGCTACGAGTTCATCGCTGTCCATGAGCGACTGTAGCTGAGCGTCGACGCGCGAGGATGCCACGGAGGCGGGCGCTGCCGGCGGCCGTCGGGCCGCGGGCAGCTCGTCGCCGGCGGGAAGGAAGCTAAGTCACCGGCCGCGCTGGTCGATCCCATCCCCTGCGTCACCGGTGTACGCAAAGCGGGCTGCCGTCCGGGTTCCCGGTGATGGTGGCGATCGCGCGGCCTCTCGCCGGGGTGAGCCGGTGCACAATTCTTTGGCGAACGTTCCAGTTAGCCGTACGGTGGGCGCATGGCACGTACCCGGGAGTTCGACCTTGATGCGGCGGTGGCCGCAGCCATGGAGGCGTTTCGGCGCCACGGCTACGAGGGCACCTCGATCCGCGACCTGAGCGAGGCGACCGGCTTGGGCAGCGGCTCGATCTATGCCGCCTTCGGCAGCAAGGAAGGGCTCTACCTGGCCGCGCTCGACCTCTACCGGCAGCGGTACGCGACGCCCCTCATCGACATGCTGCACTCGGGCAACGACGCCCGGGAGGTGATCCGCGAGGTTTTCGTCGCCGCGGTGGATGAGATTGCCCGGGACGGGGAACACCGGGCATGCCTGATCGTCAGCGCCACGGTCGAGCGGGCCCGCGACGACCTGCGGGTCGCCGAGCGGCTCCGGTCGACGACCCGGTCGCTGGAGTCCGCCCTCTTCGACGTGCTCGCCGATGGACAGCTGCGCGGTCAGATCCCCACCGGGCACAGTGCCACCGACCTCGCCACCTTCCTGGTCACCAGCCTTCAGGGCCTGCGGGTGATGGGCGGGATCAACGCCGACCGGGCGACCCTGATGCGTTCCGCCGAGGTCGCGCTGAGCTGCCTGGACTGACCGGTTCTCAGGCCGTTCGGGCCCTTTGTCGTACCTGAATTCTGTAACGTTCAATCAAGATAAGTACCGGAGGAACAAGGATGAAACCGACAGGTGTAGGCATCATCGGGCCCGGCGCGTGGGCATCGATCTCGCACCTCCCGGCGATCGCGGCGTCGCCGTCGTTCGAGCTGCGTGCGGTCAGCACCTCCCGGCGTAGCTCGGCGCAGGCTGCGGCGACCAGGTACGGGGTGCCCGGATACGACGACCACCGCGACCTCATCAACCACCCCGGCGTAGACCTGGTGGTCGTCACGGTGCAGGTCACCCAGCACTTCGAGCTGATCTCGGCGGCGCTCGAGGCGGGCAAGATGGTCTACAGCGAGTGGCCGCTCGCCAACGGTCTGGCCGAAGCCGAGCGCCTCGCCGAACTGGCCCGCCAGGCCGGCGTCCGTACCGTGGTCGGGCTTCAGGGACGCTACGCCCCCGAGGTCCAGCACGCCCGCGACCTGGTCCGCGACGGATACGTCGGCGAGGTGCTCGGCACCACCCTGGTCGGCTCCGGCATGGTCTGGGGCGGGGTGGCCAACCGCAGCCAGGCCTACTGGTTCGACAACGCCAACGGCGCCACCCCGCTCACCTCCGCCACGCTGCACGCCCTCGACCCGGTGCACTTCGTACTCGGCGAGTTCGACAAGGTCGCGGCCAACCTCGTGGTGGCGCGCAAGGAGACGACCATCGCCGAGGACGGCACCAGGATCCCCGTCACGGTGCCCGACCAGGTCGCCCTGATCGGCACGCTCACCTCCGGCGCGGCCGCCTCGGTCTTCTACCGGGGCGGCGCGTCGCGCGGCGACAACCTCCGGTGGGAGATCAACGGCAGCGACGGCGACCTCGTCCTGACCTCGGACTGGGGCAACATGCAGGTCGCCCAGCTCACCCTCGCCGGTGGCCGCGGCGCGGACACCACCGCCACCACCATCGAAGTCCCCGCGTCCTACTCGGACGGGATTCCCGCGGATCTGGCCCGGACCCCGGCCGGAAGCGTCGCGCGGCTCTACGCGCAGTTGGCCCGCGACCTGGCCGACGGCACCCACACCGTGCCCGACTTCGCGCACGCCCTCAAGCGGCACCGCTTCATCGACGCCGTCGAGCGCTCCTCGGCCACCGGCATCGCCCAATCCCTGTAGTGACCAACCGGCGGCCGGCGCCCCGGCGCGCCGGCCGCCTCCGGATGATTTGGAGCCAATGACATGAGAGCGACAGGGCTGCTACGGCACGGCGGACCAGATGTACTGGAGGTCGTCGAGCGGCCGACCCCGCACGCGGGACCGGGCGAGGTCCGGATCCGGGTACGTGCCGCGGCCGTCAACCCCGCCGACACCCTGATCCGGGCTGGCGTCACGCCCATCCGGCAACGCGGAACGGAGCCGGTCATCCCCGGCCTGGACGTGGCCGGCACCATCGACGAGATCGGCCCCGGCACCGACACCCGCCTCGCCGTCGGCGACCGGGTGATGGCCATGGTCAACCCCACCCGCCCGGCCGGCGGCGGCTATGCCGAGTGGGTCGTGCTTCCCGAGTCGTGGGTCGTCCCGGCACCGGCCGGGGCGAGTCACGCCGAGGCGAGCACCCTCCCGATGAACGGGCTCACCGCCCTGCACGCCCTTGACCAGCTACGCCTGACCCCGGGCAGCACGCTCGCCGTCACCGGTGCGGCCGGGGCGGTCGGTGGCTACGCCGTACAACTGGCCAAGGCCGCCGGACACCGCGTGCTGGCTGACGCCGCCCCACGGGACGCTGATCTCGTCGCGTCGTTGGGCGCCGACGGCGTCGTCGCCCGCGGACCCGGGGTCGCCGATCGATTCCGCGCGCTCACCCCCGACGGCGTCGACGCGGTCGTCGACGCCGCGGTCATCGGCGCCCCGCTGCTCACGGCCATCCGCCGCGGCGGCTCCCTGGCCTACGTACGCGGCGGGCCGGAGCACCCGGCGTTCGAGCGGGCGGCCGCGGCGCGCGGCGTGGCCCTGGTCTATGCCTACGTGCACGACTACGACGGGCGACGCGACAAGCTCGACCTGCTCCGCCGGCTCGCCGACGAAGGACGGCTCAGCCTCCGGGTCGCCGACACCTTCCCGCCGGAGCACGCGGCGCAGGCCCACCGGCTCCTGGCGGCCGGCGGCGTCCGGGGACGACTCGTCATCCGGTTCTAAGCTCGGTGGCGATCCGGTCGAAGAGGTCAGCGGCCGGGCAGCTCCGGGCCGCCCTCCAACAGCGGGGCGAGCAGGTCGCCCTGCTTCTCCACCCGCTTGAGCACCTCGGTCGCCGTGTACGGCTTCGTCGCCGGCCGCTTCCCGGCCGCCCCCGCCTCCACCTCGTCCCAGGTCAGCGGCGTCGACGCCGACGGCACCGACTGGGCCCGCAGCGAGTACGGCGCCACCGTCGTCTTCGCCGCGTTGTTCTGACTCCAGTCGATGAAGACCTTCCCCGGCCGCAGGTTCTTCGCCATCTTCGACACGATCAGCTTGGGATGCGCCTTCTCCAACTCCTGCGCGATCCGCCGCGCGTACGCCGACACGTCATCGGCGTCCTGCGTCCCGGCAATGGGGCAGCAGAGCTGCAGGCCCTTCTTCCCCGAGGTTTTCGGGTAGGAGGCCACCCCGTCGTCGGCCAGCCGGTCGCGCATCAGCAGCGCCACCTGGCAGCACTGCCGCAGCGCCGCCGGCGCGCCCGGGTCCAGGTCGACGACCATCATGTCCGGGTGCTCGCCGATCTTCCACTGCGGCGTGTGCAGCTCCAGCGCGGCGAGGTTGGCCAGCCAGACCAGGGTGGGCAGGTCGTCGGCGACCACGTAGTCGATGGTCTCCCGGCCCTTGCTCGACCCCGGGGCGGGCAGCGTCTCGGTGCGTACCCACTCGGGGGTCGCGGCCGGGGCGTTCTTCTCGAAGAACGAGCCGCCGGTGACCCCGTTGGGGAAGCGGATCCGGGTCAGCGCGCGGTCGGCCAGGTGCGGCAGCAGCACCGGGGCGATCCGGGTGTAGTAGTCGATCACCTCGCCCTTGGTGAACCCTGCCTCGGGATAGAGCACCTTGTCCAGGTTGGACAGGTCCAGCGTGCGCCCCTCGACCTCCACCCGGAACCGCTCAGCCGGCATCGTCGACCTCCTCCGGTGGCTTGTCCGGCCGCAGTCGCAGCACCCGGGGGAACCGCAGCCGCCCGTCGGGCGTGCGCTGGCCGTACTTGACCTCCACCACGACCCGGGGTGTTACCCAGATCGCGCCCCGGGCATCCTCGCGCGGCACGTCACCCGAGAACGGCGACGCCGCCCCGCGCAGCGCTCCAGCTCGCGCAGCAGCTCCCGCTCCAGCGCCGCGCCGATCCCGCCGCCGACCCGCCCCCGGTAGATCAGCCGCCCGTCCGGCCCGGGCACCCCCACCAGCAGCCCGCCGATCTTTCGCGCGCCGGGCCGCCAGCCGCCGACCACGAAGTCGCCGGTCACCTCCAGCTTGACCTTGAGCCAGTCGGGCGAGCGCACCCCGGCCCGGTAGACCGAGTCGACCCGCTTGGCCATCACCCCCTCCAGGCCGTGCTCGCCGGCCGCCTCGTAGGTGGCCGCGCCGTCGGAGAAGGTCGGGGGCACCGCCCACCGGGCCGCGCCGAGCCCGAGCGCCTCCAGGGCCGCCCGCCGCTGCAGGTAGGAGCGGCCGGTCAGGTCCTCGCCGCGCAGCCGGAGCAGGTCGAAGATCATGTACGTCACCGGGGCCGCCGCCGCGAGCCGGGCCGCCTTCGCCGGGTCCCGGACGTGCATCCGCTCGGCCAGCGCGGTGAACGAGGGCTGCCCGGTCTGGTTGAGCAGCACCACCTCGCCGTCGAGCAGCGCGTCGTCGACCTGCTCGGCCAGGGGGATCAGCTCGGGGTACGCGGCGGTGATCTCCACGCCGCTGCGGGCGTACATGTGCTGCCGGCCGCCGGTGATGTCGGCCAGCGCCCGGACGCCGTCCCACTTGAACTCGTATGCCCAGCCGTCATCCACCGGGAGCGGCCCGGTCATCGCGAGCATCGGCTTCAGCGGCGCGCCGGGCACCTTTCGACTGTAGTTGCACAGCGAAGAGCGTGCGCCCCGTTCGATCGTTTGCGATCCTGGTCAGAACCGGGGAGAGGAGCGCGTCATGCGGGCGATCTGGAAGGGGGCGGTGTCCTTCGGGCTGGTGTCGATCGGAGTGAAGCTCTACTCGGCCACCGAGGAGAAGGACATCCGCTTCCACCAGGTGCACCGGGCCGACGGCGGCCGGATCCGCTACAAGCGCACCTGCCAGGTCTGCGGCGAGGAGGTCACCTACGACGACATCGCCAAGGGCTACGACCTGGGCGGCGGCGAGATGGTGATCCTGACCGACGAGGACTTCGCGGAACTGCCGCTGACCAGCTCGCGGGCGATCGACGTGCTGGAGTTCGTCCCGGCCGAGCAGGTCGACCCGATCCTCTACAACAAGGCGTACTTCCTGGAGCCGGAGGGCTCGGCGACCAAGCCGTACGTGCTGCTGCGGGACGCGCTCGCCGACTCGGAGCGGGTGGCGATCGTCAAGGTGGCGCTGCGCCAGCGCGAACAGTTGGCCACCCTGCGGGTCCGCGAGGGCGTGCTGCTGCTCAACACGATGCTCTGGCCCGACGAGGTGCGTACCCCCGACTTCGGCTTCCTGGACGAGGACCTGAAGGTCCGTCCCCCGGAGCTGGCGATGGCCAGCTCACTGATCGACTCGATGGCCGGCACGTTCGAGCCGGACGCCTTCACCGACGACTACCGGGCGGCGTTGCAGGAGGTCATCGACGCCAAGGTCGAGGGGCGGGAGGTGGTGCAGCCGGAGGAGGTAGAGGCCGCGCCGGCCGCCGCGGTGGACCTGATGGCGGCGCTGAAGGCCTCGGTCGAGCGGGCCCGGTCCGCCCGGGGCGAGCAGCCAGCCGCTGGCGCGGGTGAGCCGACGCCGATCTCGTCGGCCCGTTCCGCGCAGAAGGCGGCGAAGGCGGCGAAGAAGGCGGCCCCGGCGAAGAAGGCGGCGGAGAAGAAGGCCGCCGCCAAGAAGGCGGAGCCGGCGAAGAAGACCGCCGCGAAGAAGACCGCCGAGAAGAAGGCCGCCAAGGCGCCGGCGAAGAAGGCGGCCGCGAAGAAGGCCGCGCCCCGCAAGACCGCCTGAGCTGCGATGAGGTCCTGGCCGGTCGTGTGAGCCGCGACCTGACGCCCTAGCTGATCTTGATTAGCCGAGTGGCCGGTGCAGATAGTTGCTTGAGGCAGCAGAATTCGCCTCGTGACAAACGAACCACCCACCACTCCCTGGCCGGCCCACCAACCACCGCCCGCCGCACCCCCGGGCCCGGCGTTCCTGGCGGCTCCGCCCCCTCCGGCCAAGCGCAAGCTCGGCAAGGGCGCGATCGCAGGCATCGCCGTCGGCGCCGTCGTGTTGTGCTGCTGCGGCCTGGGCGGCATCGGCGCCGTCTTCGGTGACGACGACAAGCCGGCCGCGCAGGCCAGCCCGTCCGCTCAAGCGGTGGCCGAACGTGTCGTTCCCTCGATCGTCCCGACGACGGCCGCGCCGACCACGGCCGCCCCGTCCCCCAGCGCGGTCGTCACCACGGCGCCGGCCCCACCGCCCGCTCCCACCACGGTCGTCATGCCGAATCTCGTCGGGATGAACGCCGCCGTCGCTCAGGACAAGCTCCAGCAGCTCGGCCTGACGAAGATCCAGCTCGGCAGCCAGGACGAGAACGACACGGTCGTGCTGCTGGCGGCGAACTGGACGGTGACCAAGCAGTCCCACCGCAAGGGCACCAAGGTCACACTCGACGAACTGGTCGTGCTGACCTGCACCAAGCAGCACTGACGGCGGCCACCTGACCGCCGGCCCGGTGGCCGGCGGTCAGCCACGGTGGCCGGCGGGTCAGCCGCGGCCGAGCTTCTGGGTGGGGGTGATCCGGACGATCACCCGCTCCTCGCCCGGCTGCCGGAACGGGTAGGTGTCCTGCCCGAGGTACTTCTTCGCCATCCGGTCGATGTGCTCGTCGGCACCCTCGGTGACCAGCTCGGCGGTGCCCTTCACCCAGAGGGTGCGGAAGTCGTCGGCCTTGTCCACCACCGAGACCGCCACCATCGGGTTGCGCTCGATGTTGTTGTACTTCTGCCGCCCCCGGGCCGTGTTGAACACGATGTGCTCGCCGTCGGTGTCCACCCACACCGGGGTGACGTGCGGAGTGCCGTCGGCCTCGACGGTGGCCACGTGGGCCAGCTGGGGTTCGGAGAGCAGGGCCAGGTCTTCGTCGGTGAGGATCGCCATGGTCCAGAACCTACCGCCGGAAGCACTCCGGCACCCGGACGAACCGGGATGACGGGACAGGCGCGGGACGGCGGGTGGGAGAGCGGGCGGGCGACGGGACACCGGCGGCATCGATCCAGGTACCGTGTGCGCTGGCCGCGGGTCGTCGGGCCGGTCCACCCACACCAGCAGGGAGTCGAGGACGTGAGCGAGCGTACGCAGAACCGGTCGGCGGGCCAGGGCCCGGAGACGAAGGCGCAGCGGCGGCTGGCCGCCCAGCTCGCGGCGCAGAAGGCCGCCGAGGCGAAGAAGCGCCGGCAGGCCTGGCTGGGGGCGCTCGCCGGCCTCGCGGTGATCGCGGTGATCGTCGGGGTGTTCGTGGTGACCCGCGGCGGTGACGACGACCCGAAGCCGGCCGCCTCGCCCGCCGGCTGCCCGGGCGGCTTCCCGACCCTGCCCGACGGCGCCGACCGGGCGCTCTGCACCAAGCCGCCGGCCGGCAAGGGCGAGGGCGAGCTCAGCGGCCTGAAGGCCACCCCGCTGATCCGGGGCGCCGGCGCCGCCGCCCAGAGCGGCCAGCAGATCACCGTGAACTACGTCGGGGTGTCGTACCGGACCGGCGAGGAGTTCGACGCCTCCTGGAAGCGCTCGGAGCCGTTCTCCTTCATGCTCGGCCAGGGCAACGTGATCCCGGGCTGGGACCAGGGCCTGCAGGGGCAGACCGTCGGCAGCCGGGTGCAGCTCGACATCCCGGCCGACCTCGCGTACGGCGACAAGCCGCAGCGCCCGGGCGCGCCGTCCGGCCCGCTGCGCTTCGTCGTCGACGTGCTGGCGGTGCAGTAGCCCACAGAGGTCTTCCCGGCTGTCACCTACGCGCAGTAGGTTCGGGGTCACCGTGGGCGGTCCGTACCGCGTCACGGTGACCCCTCACCATCGTGGAGGTGCGCGTGCCGGCGCTGGACGATCCCGGGCGGACCGCTCGGCTCATGTGGACGCATTTCGAACCGGTCCACGCGGTCACCTACTTCCATCCGCGCGCCCGCGCCGCGTACGAGGCGGTCGGGCTGCGCGGCTACTGGCGGGGCTACTTCGCCGGCCGGGCCGCCCCGTTCGGGCCCACCGAGGCGGCGCCGGTGATCGCGGCGTTCTTCACCTTCGCGCCGCCGATGGTGAGCCGGGCGCTGCCGGCGGTCTGGCGGCTGGCCACCCCGCAGGAGGCGCTGCGGGCCCGGCTGACCGGCGCGGTGCAGGCCCTCGCCGAGCTGACCTACGAGCTGCCCGAGGCGCACCTGACCGAGGCCGCCGACCTGCTGGAGGAGGCGGCCGCGGCGGTGGAGCCCGCCGGCCGGGTGCTCGGCGCGGCCAACGCC
>NZ_JAEVHN010000028.1:0-24277 GCF_016803375.1 Micromonospora sp. 4G55 | reverse complement strand
GACCGGCGGCCGCGGCCGGGCGTCCCGCCAGCCGCCGGACCGCCGCGTCGGGCCCGTGGTGCCGGCGCCCACTGGCAGGCTGCCGGAGCGGTCAGACGATCAGCAGGATGCCCACCACGACGAGGGGAACCGAGACGAACAGAGAGATGCCGATCCCGGTGAGCACCCGCCCACCGCCGGCGTCCTCCCGCTCCGGCGCCAGCCCGAACGTCGACCGGGCGCCCAGCATGCCGATCCGGCTCAGGGTGAGGTCTCCGGTCACCGCCAGCAGGAGGCCGACCACCACGAGCGCGATGCCCAGCCGGTGGAGGAAGTCCCCACCGCTGACCGCCACCCAGATCCCGACCCCGACCGCGGCGACCGCCACCGCGATCACGAAGAGCACCAGCGCCTCGCCCAGACCCTTGACCACTGTCATCCGGCGTCACCCTTCCCGTTGTGGTCGACCGAAAGGCATCCTTCCCGGTCGATCGGCCCGCCGCTGCCCCGGAAGGCGGCGGCGGGCCGGTCGTCAGCCGCCGTCAGGAGCGGTCCGGCAGCTGACGGTTGTCGGGCGGGGCGGCGCGGCTGGGCGACGGGGCGGCGGGAGCGGTGACCACGTCCGGTGCGACCGGGGCAGGCGGCAGGGTGGCGCGGCCGGTGACGGGCAGGGTCAGCGTGCTGCGCCCGAGGTCCACCGAGACGGTGGCGTCCCGGTCGTCGGTCTCGGTGAAGCCCGGGTCGCTCTGGGCGAGCACGAGACCGAGCACGTGACCGGCCGGCAGCACCGCGTCGTACGCGTTGAGCGGCAGGGTGATCGTGTACCAGCGGTCCGGACGCAGCGGGCTGGTGAACCGCAGGGACCGGTGGTGCGCCGCGTCGAGCCAGCCGCGGGTGAGGACGCCGTGGTCGGTGACCGCGGTGATCTCGGCCGTGTCCCGGTAGCAGGCGTCGTCGGCCACGGTGGACTCCCCCCAGCACGACTCGGTGGCCAGCGTCCGGACCCCCTCCGAGCTGCGGTACTGGATCCGTTCCGCGGTGCCGTAGTCGACGAGTCGCGCGCTCAACGCGGTGGTCGGCCGGTCGACCCTGATCCGCAGGCGCACCGACGGCGTCCCGGAGATCCGCAGCGGCGCGGTCAGCGCGCCGGAGAGGAACACCAGCCGTCCGGCGCGGGCGCTCGTCGGCTCGGTGACCACCTGCGGCTCGGTCAGCGACTCGTCGGTGTACGCCCGTACCACGCCCGGACGGGCGCCCGGACCGCCGAGCGTGCCCGTCGTGCCGTCGCCGGCGCCCATTGCCACCGGGACGTTCCGGGTGCCCGGGGCCGGCCAGTCGCGCTGCTCGGTCCAGACCCCCGGGGCGGTCTCCAGGGTGGCCCGGGGCTCCCGCATGACGTCGTTGGGCAGGCCCTGCAGCCAGTAGTCGAACCAGCGGTGCAGGGTGGCGACCCACTGGGCCCGGCGGACGTCGAACGGATCCTCGTGCCCGGCCTGGTAGAGCCAGAGCTTGCGGGGCACCTGCCGGTCGGCGAGCGCGTCCCACCAGCGGGCGAACTGGCCGGTGGTGACGTTCAGGTCGTTGACGCCGTGCGCGACCAGCACGCTCGCCCGGACCTGCTCGGCCGAGCGGCGGTAGTCCCGCTCGGCCCAGTACGCGTTGTAGTCGCCGGTGTCCTCCGCGCTGTCCGCGCGCAGCCGGGCGAGCACGGCGGCGCACGCCTCGGCGGGCCGACCGTTGACCACCTGGTGCAGGTAGGCGGGGTAGTCCGACGCCCGCAGCAGGCCCCGGTAACGCTGGTAGTCGTACCAACTGGAGATCGCGGAGATCGGCACAATGGTCTCCAGGCCCCGCACGCCGGTGGCCGCCACGCCGTTGGCGACCGAGCCGTCCCACGACTTGCCGATCATGCCGACCCGGCGGGTGCTCCACGACGCGGTGACCGGCTCGCCGTCCAGCGTGAAGCCGCGGGCCCGGCCGTTCAGCCAGTCCACCACCGCCTTCGCCCCGGCCACCTCGGCCCGGCCGCCGACGTCCTCGCAGCCGGTGGCGCGGGCGGTGCCGCTGAGGTCGACCGCGGCGAAGGCGTATCCGCGGGGGACGAACCAGTTGTCGTAGAAGAGCGGGGCCTTGGCGATCACGCCGTTCGCGTCGTACGTCTTGCGTTCGCTCTCGTTGCCCCGGCCGCAGCAGTGGTAGTACGGCGAGGCGTCCATGATGACCGGCACCCGGACGCCGGCCTGCGCCGCCTCCCGGGGCCGGACCAGGTCGACCATGACCCGGTCCCGCACGCCGTCGCCGTCGGCGTCGGTCGGCGTCTCGACCTGGACGCTTTCCCGGACGGCGTCGGCGTAGGAGTAGACCGGCACGGTGTGGTCGCCGGCGATGTGCGGCTGGGCGACCGGCCGGCCGGGCGCGGCGTGGGGTGGGGGCGGCGGGGGCGGCCGTGAGCAGCAGCGCCGTGAGGGTGGCGGCGGCCAGCGCCCGGCTTCGGACAGGCGTCATCGTGGTCCTTCCGACGGGTACGGCAGGTCAGGCCATTCCACCCCATCGATACAGCTCCTGCCTAGTGTCCGGTGTCGACCCGGTCACTTTCGGCGACATCGGAGGGTTGACCATCGACATCCGTCTTCGTAACGTTCGGCGGGACCGTCCACTTTCCCTCCACCGGCGAAGGGACCTCCGTGGCACGACGACGCAGTCTCTCCCTGATCCTGGCCGCGGCGCTGCTCTCCGGCGGCACCGTGGCCCTCTCCCCCACCGGCGCCGGCGCCTTACCGCCGCGTCCCGAGGACGAGTACCGGCCGGTGCGCGGGCCCTCCGCCCCCGCCGAGTACCGCTATCTGCAGAAGACCGTGCGCGGCGAGACGCTGCCCCGGCACGCCTACGACACGGCGGCGAAGGAAGGGGCCCGGCTGCCCACGGTCGGCGGCCGGTGGACCTCGGTCGGGCCGACGAACATCGGCGGCCGGATCACCTCGCTCGCGCTGGACCCGCACCGCCCCGACACCGTCTACGCGGCGCGCCAGCGGCGGGGTCTGGGTGAGCCGGGACGCCGGCAACCGCTTCGAGCCGGCTTGGCCGGACGGCTGGACCCAGGCGATGGGCGCGGTGGCGACCGGCCCGGACGGCACCCTGTACGCCGGCACCGGCGAGGTCAATCCGGGTGGTGGCAGCGTCACCTACGAGGGCACCGGCCTGTACGCCTCCCGCGACGGCGGCCGGAGCTGGCGGTCGCTGGGCCTGCGCGACTCGGGGGCGATCGGCGCGATCACCGTCGACCCGGCCGACCCGAAGCGGATCTTCGTGGCCGCCGCCGGATCGCTCTACAACGGCGGCGGCGACCGGGGCGTCTACCGCTCCACCGACGGCGGTGCGACCTGGCAGCGGATCCTCGCCGGGGCCAACGAGTTCACCGGCGCGACCGAGGTGCTGATCGACCCGCGCGACGCCGACCGGCTCTACGCCGTGCTCTGGGACCACCGCCGCACCCCGGACCTGCGCACCTACGGGGGCGTCGGCTCAGGGGTCTTCCGTTCCCTCGACGGCGGAGCGACCTGGGCGCGCCTGGCGGGTGGCCTGCCGGCGGCCGGCCGGAGGTGGGCCGGATCGGTCTGGGCCAGTCCGTCTCGGACCCGGACCGGCTCTACGCGATCGTCAACTCCACCGCCGGCCCGTTCGCCGGCTTCTACGGCAGCAGCGACGGCGGCGACGCCTGGACGCGGCTGCCGGACACCCCGGAGCTGACCACCTCGCAGTCCACCTTCGGCTGGTGGTTCGGCAAGGTCTGGGTCGACCCGGACGAGCCGCAGCACGTGCACGTCGCGGGCGTGCCGCTGCTGACCACCAAGGACGGCGGGCGGACCTGGACGGCGGACAGCAGTTCCACCCACGTCGACCACCACGCGATGATCTGGGACCCGCGCCGTCCGCAGCGGGTCTACCTCGGCAACGACGGTGGGACGTACCGCTCGGACGCCGACGGGGACGGCGGCTGGGTGAAGGCCACCCACGAGCCGTACACCCAGTTCTACAGCGTGGCGATCACGCCGCAGGACGTCAGCCGGATCTCCGGCGGCGCCCAGGACAACGGCTCGCTGCGCTCGTGGGGCGGCCCGGCCTTCAACGAGTACCTCGGCGGGGACGGCGAGGAGAACCTGATCAACCCGACCGACAAGGAGAACGTCTACGCCTGCTACCAGTACGGCAACTGCTTCTTCTCGACCGACGGCGGCGAGACGATGACGTACTTCGGCAACCGGGTCACCGCGGCCCGGCGCAACTGGTTCACCCCGGTGGTCTTCGACCCGCGCGACCCGGCGGTGATGTACTACGGCGCCAACGTGCTCAACCGGTCGACCGACGGCGGCCGGACCTGGACGGTGATCAGCGGCGACCTGACCGGCGGACCGGCCGCGACCCGATCTACACCAACTACGGCACCATCACCACGGTCGCCCCGGCCGGGGACGGCCGGACCGTCTACGTCGGCACCGACGACGGGCGGGTCTGGGTGACCCGGGACCTGGGCGGCTCCTGGCAGCTCCTGCTCTCCGGGCAGCCGTGGGTCACCCGCGTCGTGGTCGACCCGCGGCGGGCCGACCGGGTGTACGTGACGCTGTCCGCGTACCGGTCGGGCTCCCAGCGGCCGTACCTGCTCGGCTCGCTCGACGGGGGCCGGCACTTCCACGACCTCAGCGGCACCCTGCCGAAGGCGCCGGTCAACGACCTGGCCATCGGCAAGGGGCTGACCCTCTACGTCGGCACCGACCAGGGCGTGTTCGTCAGCCCGACCGGCGGCGGGGTCTGGCTGCGCCAGGGCCGGGGCCTGCCGTTGGTCCCGGTCGACGACATCGAGTACGACGGCACCAACCACCGCCTCGTGGCGGGGACCTTCGGCCGGGGCATCTACGCCGTCCGGGTGCCCTGAGTGTCACGGCTGCCGGAGCCGGACGCGACGAGACTGCCGCGTCCGGCCCCCGGCAGCGCGGGTGTCAGCGCCCTTCCTGCTGCAAGCGCTGCATGAGCATCTGCTTGGCCTGGTCACCCGCCTTGCGGTTGTTCTCCTGAATCTTGCTGAACCAGGTGACCAGTTCCGAATCGCCTCGCTGCTCCGCGTCCGCGATGTAGGTGTCCATCCGGTAGATGTTGTCCAGCGACATCTGCAGGACGTGGATCAGGTCGTAGTTCTTGTCCCGTACCGGGCTCTTCTGCTCCTTGACCGCGGTCGCCATGGCGTACCTCCCCTGTCTCGGCTTCCGAACGCGCCAGCGCTTACCCGGCCTCGGTCCGTTCACGCCGCAGGCCCGCCGGGAGCTGCACGCCAGCCGGAACGGTTACCGGGCGGCCCGCTCGGGTACGGGGGGCCGCATGGCGGAACTGGCAGCCCTCGGGATCGTCCGGCACGGCGAGAGCACGGCGAACGTCGCCGCGACGGCCGCGGAGACGTCCGGCGCCGAGCTGATCGACCTGACCCACCGGGACGCCGACGTGCCGCTGTCGGACACCGGCGAGGAGCAGGCCCGGGCCACCGCCCGCTGGCTCGCCGGCCTGCCGCCCGAACGCCGGCCCGACGTGGCGGTGGTCTCGCCGTACCTGCGGGCGGTGCGCACGGCCGAGCTGGCGCTGGCCGGCACCGGCATCCCGGCCAGCCGGGACGAGCGGCTGCGCGACCGGGAACTGGGCATCCTCGACGGCCTGACCGGGCACGGCGTGCAGCGCCGCTTCCCCGAGGAGGCCGCCCGCCGCCGCCGGCTCGGCAAGTTCTACTACCGCCCACCGGGCGGCGAGTCCTGGACCGACCTGGCGCTGCGGCTGCGGGCGCTCCTGGGCGACCTGCGCCGCGACCACGAGGGACAGCGGGTGCTGCTGTTCGGCCACGACGCGCTGGTCTTCATGCTCCGCTACCTGGTGGACGGACTGACCGAGGCCGAGCTGATGGCGCTCACCCGGGAGCACGTGATCGCCAACTGCTCAGTGACCGGCTGGTCGGCCGACCCCGAGGGCCGCCTCGTCCTGGACACCTTCAACGACGTGACGCACCTGCGCCGGCAGGGCGCCCGACCGACCAGGGAGGACGAGGTCCATGCCGAACCGGTCTGAGACGCGGGTGATCACCCCGGCGCTGCTGCGCGACTGGGCGCTGCCGGTGCCCACCGGCGGCAAGGAGCACCGGGGCACCGTGCTGGTGGTCGGAGGTTCCCGCTTCACCCCCGGCGCGGTGCTGCTGGCCGGCGTGGCCGCGCTGCGCGCCGGCGCCGGGGTACTCCAGCTGGCCGCCGCCGAGTCGACCGCCGCCGCGCTGAGCATCCAGGTGCCGGAGGCGCTGGTGATCGGCCTGCCCGAGACCGGGGACGGGGCGGTCGCCGGCGATCCGGGCGACCGGCTCGGCGAGCTGGTCGGGCAGGCCGACGTGGTGGCGGTCGGTCCCGGCCTCAACGACATCGACGAGACCCGGGCGCTGCTGCGCCTGGTCCTCGACGCCGCCGCGCCGGAGACGCCGCTGGTGCTGGACGCGTACGCGCTGGGCGCGCTCAGCCACCAGCCGGACCTGCTGGTCGGCGCGGGCCGGCCGGTGGTGCTCACCCCCAACGTGACCGAGGCGCGGCACCTGCTGGGCCGCGAGCCCGGCGCCGACCTGGACGCCGAGCGCGCGAGCTGGCCCGCCGGTACGACGCGGTGGTCTCGCTCTACGGCCACATCGCCACCCCCGGCGGCGAGTGCTGGCGGGAGGAGAGCGGCGACGCGGGCCTGGGCACCTCGGGCAGCGGCGACGTCCGCTCCGGGCTGCTGGCCGGGCTGCTGTCCCGGGGGGCGACGCCGGCGCAGGGCGCCTGCTGGGCCGCCTGGGCGCACGCGGTCAGCGGCCAGCGGCTGGTCCCCCGGTTCGGGCGGATCGGCTTCCTCGCCCGGGAGTTGCTGGACGAGATTCCGCACACGCTGGCGACCGTGTGACGGTCAGCGACCAACCGAACGGATGTGTGTAACGACACACCGCGCTCCTACGCTGTTGGTTCGGAAGCGGGCATCCCGCCCTCTTCCCGCCGGCCGCTCCCCACCAGGGGGCGTACCCGGCTGGAGACAGCCCCTGGGAGTCTGTGTGAAGAACCTTCGTCGCAAGACACTGGCTGCCGCGTCCGCCATGACCCTCGGTGTCGGCCTCGCCGTCGCCGGCGGGCTGGCCCCGGCCACGGCCGCCGGCCCGGACACCACGTTCCTGGTCCTGGCCCCGCAGGGTGCCACCACCGGGAAGGCGGCGGCCCGGGTGGCCGCGGCCAAGGGCACCGTGGTGGCCACGTACGACCAGATCGGCGTGCTCGTCGTCCGCTCGACCAACCCCGACTTCGCCACCGACGTGGCGGGTGCGGGCGTCGAGTCGGTCGCGTCCACCGCCGGCCTGGGCACCGCGCTCCAAGACAGCGAGACCGTCGAGGTCTCCGCGGCCGAGGCGGCGAACATCACCGCCGACCCGACCAAGGAGCCCCTCTACGGTCAGCAGTGGGACATGCCGATGATCGACCTCCCGCAGGCCCACGCCGTCAACGCCGGCAACTCCGGCGTGGTGGTGGGCGTGCTGGACAGCGGCATCTCCAGCAGCCACCCCGACCTGGCCACCCAGATCGCCAAGGACAAGAGCACGTCCTGCATCGGCGGCACGGTGGACACGGCCGAGGCGGCCTGGAACCCGACCACCTCCGACCACGGCACCCACGTGGCCGGCACCATCGCCGCCGCCGTCAACGGCGTCGGCGTGGCGGGCATCGCGCCGGGCGTCAAGCTCGCCGCGGTGAAGGTGGTCAACGACGACGGCTACATCTTCCCGGAGGCCGCGGTCTGCGGGTTCATCTGGGCCGCCGAGCACGGGTTCCAGCTGACCAACAACAGCTACTACATCGACCCGTGGGAGCTGAACTGCCGCAACGACGCACGCCAGCGTCCGGTGTGGCAGGCGGTCCAGCGGGCCATCCGTTACTCGTCGAACAAGGGCGTGCTGAACGTGGCGTCCGCGGGTAACTCGAACTACGACCTCGCGCACAAGCTCGACGACTTCGGCAGCCCGAACAACGGGACGCCGGAGGAGCGCGAGAACCTCACCAACGCCTGCCTCGACCTGCCGGCCGAGGCGCCGGGCGTGGTGACCGTGTCGGCGGTCGGCCCGACCGGCCAGAAGAGCTACTACTCCTCGTACGGCCAGGGGGTCATCGACGTGACGGCGCCGGGTGGCGACACCCGCTACCGCACGCAGGGCGTCCGCTCCACGCTGACCGACGGGATTCTGTCGACCACCTTCAACACGGCGACGAAGACCAACGGCTACGGCTACAAGCAGGGCACCTCGATGTCCGGCCCGCACGCCACCGGCGTCGCGGCGCTGGCGGCGTCGGCGCACCCGGGCATGAGCCCCGGTCAGCTGGCCTCGTTCCTGGAGCGCACCGCCGTGGCGCAGTCCTGCCCGGACGGCGTCTACAACCCGGTGCCGCTGATCTCGACCGGCCCGCACGCCTACGACGCGACCTGCTCCGGCGGCGAGCGCAACGGCTTCTACGGCGCCGGCATGGTCAACGCGTACAACGTGGTGAAGTAGCAGCACGGCACGACCAGTGGTGGGGCCCGGCGGAACACGCCGGGCCCCATCCGTTTCCCCAGCTCACCCTCGGGGTACCGGGGCAGACGTCAGTCGGAATCAAGGAGGTCTGCCGGTGTCCACCGATGCCATCGTCCTGCTCAAAGAGGACCACAAGGAGATGCGCCGCCTCTTCAAGGAGTTCCAGAAGGCCGAGGAGGGCCCGGCCAGCAAGCGCCAGCAGCTCGTGAACCAGATCCTCGAAGCCCTGACGGTGCACACCTACCTGGAGAACGAGGTGATGTACCCGGAGGTCCGCAAGCTCCTGCCCGACCTCGAGGACGACATCCTCGAGTCGTACGAGGAGCACCACGTGGCCGACCTGCTCTGCGCGGAGCTGGCCGCGATGGACGCCTCCGACGAGCGCTTCGTCGCCAAGACCACGGTGCTGATCGAGAACGTCGAGCACCACGTCGAGGAGGAGGAGCAGGAGTGGTTCCCGAAGGTGCGCGAGGCCCTCGGCCGCAACCAGCTCCAGGAGATCGGTGAGCGGATGATCGCGATGCGCAAGGACGCGCCGCGTACCCCCACGGCCCCCAAGGCGATCAAGAAGGCCGTCGACGCCGTGACCGCCTGAGCGCCACCTTCGCACGGGGCCCGGCCGTCGGCCGAGCCCCGCGCGCGTCACCAGGCGGTCGGCGGCACCCCGTCCGGCGCCGGCAGGATCTGCCGCACCCGCCCCGGGGGTACGCCCCGCGCCGCCACTCCCGGGGGTAGCCCACCGAGACCTCCTCGAAGCGGACCCCGTCGTACCAGGTGGTCCGGGGGATGTGCAGGTGCCCGTAGACCACGGCGGCGGCGTCGAAGCGGCGGTGCCAGTCGGCGGTGGCCTCGGTGCCGCACCACTGGGCGAAGATCGGGTAGCGCAGCACTCGGGTCGGTTCCCGTACCAGCGGCCAGTGGTTGACCAGCACGGTCGGCAGGGCCGGCTCCCGCTCGGCGAGGCGGCGGGCGGTCCCGGCGACCCGGGCCGCGCACCACTCGTGGCGGCTCGGGTACGGGTCGGGGTGCAGCAGGAACTCGTCGGTGCAGACGATTCCCGTCCGGTACGCCTCGGCCAGGGCGGCCTCGCGGGTGTCGAAGCCCGCCGGCCGCCAGCTGTAGTCGTAGAGCAGGAACAGCGGCGCCACCAGCACCGGCCCGCCCGGCCCCCGCCACACCGGATACGGGTCCTCCGGGGTGAGCACGCCCAGCTCCCGACACCGTCGCACCAGGTGCTCATAGCGGGCCACGCCCCGCAGGTGACCGGGTCGCCCTGCGGGGTCCACAGCTCGTGGTTGCCGGGCGCCCACACCACCGTGTCGAACCGCTCGGCCAGCAGACCCAGCGCCCACTCGACGTCGGCGGCGGTGTCGCCCACGTCCCCGGCGACGATCAGCCAGTCGCGGGGCGAGGACGGGCGCAACGCCTCGACCAGCGCCCGGTTCTCCGCGTACCCGACGTGCAGGTCGCTGATGGCGACCAGGCTGCCGCCGGCGTCCTCGGATGGCATCCGCCGATCGTACGCAGACCGGGCCGCGGGCGTGGGGGCCGCGCGGCGGCGGCGCGTCAGTCCGCCGAGCCCGGCTCGGCCATCTGCTGTGCCCACCACCGACCCGCCCGACCACCCCGTCCGGCGAGGTCGAGCGGGCCCCGCCACGGCGACCCGGTAGGATCGGCGCGGGCCGTGACTGGCGCGTGGGGATGGAGCACCATCGGGAAGCGGTCCCGTCATGAGGACGCACGCCGAGCGCCTGGGCCTTCCGCACGTCTGTAGGAGGTCGCATGTCGCTGAACGCCGAATCCACCGCATTCCGCAGCGCGCTCGAGGTGATCCGCGCCGTCGAGCCCCGGGTGGCCGACGCCATCGGCGCCGAGCTGGCCGACCAGCGCGAGTCGCTCAAGCTCATCGCCAGCGAGAACTACGCCTCCCCGGCCACCCTGCTGGCCATGGGCAACTGGTTCAGCGACAAGTACGCCGAGGGCACCGTCGGCCGCCGCTTCTACGCCGGCTGCCAGAACGTGGACACCGTCGAGGCGCTGGCCGCCGAACACGCCAAGGAGCTGTTCGGCGCCGCGCACGCGTACGTGCAGCCGCACTCCGGCATCGACGCCAACCTGGTGGCGTTCTGGGCGATCCTGGCCGACCGGGTGGAGTCCCCGGCGTTGAAGAAGGCCCAGGTACGCCAGGTCAACGACCTCACCGAGGCGGACTGGTTCGCGCTGCGCCGGGAGCTGGGCAACCAGCGGATGCTCGGCATGTCGCTGGACGCGGGCGGCCACCTCACCCACGGCTTCCGGCCGAACATCTCCGGCAAGATGTTCGACCAGCGCAGCTACGGCACGGACCCGGCCACCGGCCTGATCGACTACGACCGGGTGGCCGAGGCGGCCCGGGAGTTCAAGCCGCTGATCCTCGTCGCCGGCTACTCGGCGTACCCGCGGAAGGTGAACTTCCGGATCATGCGGGAGATCGCCGACTCGGTCGGCGCCACCTTCATGGTCGACATGGCGCACTTCGCCGGCCTGGTCGCGGGCAAGGTCTTCACCGGCGACTTCGACCCGGTGCCGCACGCGCACATCGTCACCACCACCACCCACAAGTCGCTGCGCGGCCCGCGCGGCGGCATGGTGCTCTGCGGCCCGGAGCTGGCCGACCAGGTGGACCGGGGCTGCCCGATGGTGCTCGGCGGTCCGCTGCCGCACGTGATGGCCGCCAAGGCCGTCGCGCTGGCCGAGGCCCGCCGCCCCGACTTCGCCGACTACGCCCAGCGCATCGTGGACAACGCCCAGGCGCTCGCCGAGGGCCTGGTGCGCCGTGGTACGAAGCTGGTGACCGGCGGCACCGACAACCACCTGGTGCTGCTCGACGTCTCCGGCTACGGGCTGACCGGCCGGCAGGCCGAGCAGGCGCTGCTGGACTCCGGCATCGTCACCAACCGCAACGCGGTCCCGCAGGACCCGAACGGCGCCTGGTACACCTCGGGCATCCGGATCGGCACCCCGGCGCTGACCACCCGGGGCCTCGGCGTCGCCGAGATGGACGCCACCGCCGAGCTGATCCACACCGTGCTCACCCAGACGACGCCGGGTGAGTCCAAGGCCAAGTACGTCCTCGACCCGGCGCTGGCCGACAAGATCAGCAAGCAGGCCACCGAGCTGCTGACCGGCTTCCCCCTCTACCCCGCCGTCAACCTGGCCTGACCCCACCCGCACCTCCCGACGCCCCGCCCGGCCCTGCCCGGCGGGGCGTCGCCGTCCATCCCCTCCCTTCCCCGGTTGATCAAGAAGTTCGGGTCACGGGAATGCGCTCTCCCCGACGCGAACCTCTTGATCACCGAGGTCGTCGGCGGGGTGCGGGCGGGCCGGGTCAGGGGGTGTGGTGGGCGCGGTTGCGGAGGGCGCGGAGGCGGTGCAGGACGTCGGTGCCGCCCCGGCCGAAGTGGTCGTGCAGGGCCCGGTACTCGGCGTACAGCTCGTCGTAGGCGGCAGCGCGGGCCGGGTCCGGGTGGAACGTCTCGCGGTGCGGCGCACCCATCGTCTCCGAGGCGGTCGACACGTCCGGGTACGCCCCGCCGGCCACCGCCGCGTGGATGGCCGCGCCCAGCGCCGCCGGCTGCGCCGCGTCCAGCACGTGCAGCGGCCGGCCGAGCACGTCGGCGTAGATCCGCAGCAGCAGCCGGTTGGCGGTGAGGCCACCGGCGGCGGTCAGCTCGCGCACCGGCACCCCGGCGGCGGTGAACGCCTCGACCACGGTCCGCGCCCCGAACGCGGTCGCCTCCAGCAGCGCCCGCCAGATCTCCTCCGGCCGGGTCGCCAGGGTCAGGCCGAGCAGCACCCCGCTCAGCTCGTGGTCCATCAGCACCGAGCGGTTGCCGCTGTGCCAGTCCAGCGCGAGCAGCCCGTGCCCGCCGACCGGCTGCTCGGCGGCGAGCGAGTCCAGCAGCTCGTACGGGCTGACGCCCCGCCGCCGCGCCTGTTCGGCGTACGACGCGGGCAGCGCCCGGTCGACGTACCAGGCGAAGATGTCGCCCACCCCGCTCTGCCCGGCCTCGTACCCCCCAGCTGCCGGCGCTCACCCCGCCGTCGACCACTCCGCACACGCCGGGCACCTCGTGGCAGTCGTCCGCGTTCATGATCAGGCAGGTGGAGGTGCCCAGCACCGCGAGCATCCGCCCGGGCGCGACGCAGCGGGCGGCCGCGGCGGTGACGTGCGCGTCGATGGCACCGACCGCCACCGGGGTTCCCTCCGGCAGGCCGGTCCAGCCGGCCGCCTCGGCGGTGAGCGTCCCCGCCCGGGCGCCCAGCGCGGCCAGCGGCCGTCGACCTTGGCCAGCAGCCCGGGCAGCGCCGGGTGCAGCGCGGCGAGGAACTCCGGGGACGGCTCGCGGCCGTCCTGGGCGCAGCCCCTTGAAGCCGGCGGCGGAGACGTTGCGGGTCTCCCGCCCGCAGAGCCGCCACACGATCCAGTCGGCGGCCTCGATCCAGCGTTCCGCGGCGTCGAAGACCTCCGGGTCGGCCTCCAGCAGCTCCAGCGCCTTGGCCAGCTGCCACTCGGCCGAGACCCGGCCGCCGTAGCGGCCCAGCCAGGTCTCGCCGCGTTCGCGGGCGACGGCGTTGATCCGGTCGGCCTGGGGTTGGGCGGCGTGGTGCTTCCACAGCTTGGGCCAGGCGTGCGGCCGGTCCCGCAGCCCGGGCAGCGTACAGAGCGGGGTGCCGTCGGCGAGCGTCGGCAGCACCGTGCAGGAGGTGGCGTCCACGCCGACGCCGACCACGTCGCGCGGGTCGACCCCGGCGGCGGCCAGCGCGGCGGGCACCGCGATCCGTAGCACCGCCAGGTGATCGGTCGGGTCCTGCAGGGCCCAGTCCGGGGGCAGCGGCGGGCCGTCGGGCAGCCGGTCGGTGAGCACCCCGTGCCGGTACGGGTGCACCGCGCTGCCCAGCTCGGCGCCGTCGTCGACGGCGACCACCACCGCCCGGCCGGACAGCGTGCCGAAGTCCACGCCGACGGCGTACCGCTGCCTCACCCTCGCCCTCCCGTCCCCGCCGGCGGACCCATCCCCGACGGAAGGCCACGCTAGCAACCGCGCGGGATCAGGCGAGCGGACGCTTCAGGTGGTAGCGGTGCACCTCGGTGCTGCCCTGCACGTTGTTCACGTCCTCGGCGGCGGAGACCAGCTCCCAGCCCTCCCGGCCGGCGCGGTTGAGGTGCGCGATCGCGGTGTCGCCGTACGCCGTGATGTCGGTGCGCGACCCGTCCGGGCCGTACCAGACGAACGAGACGTGGAAATTGCGTCCCTGCCCCTGGTAGCGGCGGACCAGCAGGGCGTACTCCCAAGCGACCATGGCGTCCATTATGGTCGCTGCGGGCCGGCCACCGGAACCACGACGGCCGCTGGGCCGCCGGCGGTCAGCCGGCCACCGGAGATCCCGCCACCGCGGCGGAGCCGGTCGCCAGGTCGGCACGGGTGGGTGGGTCGGCGCCCCGTCGGCCGCAGGTCCACGCGGCGACGCGAGCGGCCTGGCGGAGCACGGCGGTGAGAACGTCCGGCCCGACGGCGGGCAGGGCCGTCCGGCGCACCGCGCCGAGCAGGTCCCGGTCGTCCAGCGCCGCCAGCAGCCCCGCCGTGAACGCGTCACCCGCCCCGACGGTGTCCACCACGGTCACCGGCAGCGCCGCGACCCGTACGGCACATCGACGGGTGGCCGCCCACGCCCCATCGCCGCCCTGGGTCACCACCACGACGGACGCCCCCGCCGCCAGCCAGTCGTGTCCCGCCCGCTCGTACCGGCGACCCGGGTAGAGCCAGGCCAGGTCCTCCAGGCTCACCTTGACGATGTCGCTCGCCGCCACCAGTTCCTCGACCCGGTGCCGCGCCGCCACCGGGTCGCCCATCAGCGCCGGCCGGCAGTTCGGGTCGTAGCTGATCGTCGTGGTGTCCCGCCGGGCCCGCACCAGCGCCAGCACGTCGTCGGCACCCGGGCGCAGCACGGTGGCGAGGGAGCCGGTGTGCAGGCAGACCTCGGCCGGGCCCGGCCGCACGGTGAGCACGCCGTCGGGAAAGGACCGCCACCCGATGTCGAAGTCGTACGCCGCCTGTCCGTCCGGGCCCACCCGGGTCCGGGCCACGCTGGTGCCCGGCAGGTCGACCACCGAGGCCGGATCCAGCCGTACGCCGCTGCCGCTCAGGTGGGCGCGCAGCGTCCGCCCGTACGCGTCGTCGCCGAGCTGGGTCAGCAGGCTGGTGGGCTGACCCAGCCGGGCGAGCGCGACGGCGACGTTCGCGGGGCTGCCCCCGGGACGGGCCACCGTCTCCCCCGGCCCGTGCTCGATCAGGTCCACCAGGGCCTCGCCGACTACCGTGATCACGTCGTTCCTCTCCTGCCAGGGCCTGCTGGCGCCCCGTCCACCGCTGCCACCGGCTCAGCCCGCCGCCCTGCCCGGTGTCTCCTCGAGGGTGGTCGCGCCGGTCATGATCGCCACCGCCTCGGGCATCGTGTGCGACCGTGGGGTCACCACGCCGGCGCAGCGGCCCAGCCGCTGGATGTGGATGCGGTCGGCGACCTCGAACACGTGCGGCATGTTGTGGCTGATCAGGATCACCGGCAGACCCCGCGAGCGGACCTCCTCGATCATCCTGAGCACCTGGTTGGACTCCTTCACGCCGAGCGCCGCGGTCGGCTCGTCCAGCACGATCACCTTGCTGCCGAAGGCCGCGGCCCGGGCCACCGAGACCGCCTGCCGCTGGCCACCGGAGAGGGTCTCCACCGCCTGCGTCACGTTCTGCAGCGTGCCGATGCCGAGGTCGGTGAGGGCCCGGGTGGCCTCCCGTCGCATGCCCTTCTGGTCGAGCATCCGGAACACCGACCCCAGCACCCCGCGTCGGCGCTTCTCCCGGCCCAGAAAGAGGTTGCTCGCGATGTCCAGCGCCGGCGCCACGGCCAACGTCTGGTAGACGGTCTCGATACCGGCCTCGCGCGCGTCCTGCGGTCGCTTGAACTGCGCCGGCCTGCCCTCGAGGAAGAGTTCCCCGGAGTCGGGGGTCAACGCTCCGGTCAGGCACTTGATCAGCGTCGACTTGCCCGCGCCGTTGTCGCCGATGACGGCGAGCACCTCGCCGGGGTACAGGTCGAGGTCCACCCCGTCGAGCCCGACGACCTTGCCGAACGTCTTGACCAGGCCGCGGGCCGAGAGCACCGGGGAGCGCTGCGCGCTGTCCGGCGCACCCGACCGGTCGGCCGGCGTGTGCGTGGTGGTGGCGGTCATGACCTCACCTTTCTGATCCACTGGTCCACGGCCACGGCGAGGATCACCAGCAGGCCCACCGCCAGTACCCGGTACTGGTCGTCGACCCCGGCGAGGGAGAGGCCGCTGCGGAAGAAGCCGACGATCAGCGCGCCGAGCAGGGTGCCGAGCACCGCGCCCCGGCCGCCGAAGAGGCTGGTGCCGCCGATGACCACGGCCGTGATGCTCTCCAGGTTGGCGTCGGTGATGGCGTTCGGACTGGCCGCGCCGGCACGTCCGATCAGGATCCAGGCGGTGATGCCGTAGATCGCGCCGGCGACCACGTAGACGCTCAGCAGGACCCGGTCGACCCGGATGCCGGCGAGCCGGGCGGCCTCCTTGTCGTCACCGACGGCGTAGACGTGCCGGCCCCAGGCGGTCTTCGCCAGGGCGAAGCCGACCGCGAGGTAGAGGACGACGACCGCGACGACACCGGCGGTGATCCGGAACCGTCCCACCGGGAAGGACTCGCCGGTCCAGCTCAGCACCGCTGGCAGGTCGGTGGCCTGCACGCTCTGGCCGCCGGAGTAGAGCAGCCCGATGGCGGTGAAGACGCTGAGCGTGCCGAGCGTGACGATGAAGGGCGGCAGCTTCAACCGCGTCACCAGCGTCCCGTTGAGCGCTCCCGCGGCGGCGCCGACCGCGACGGCGAGGACGATGGCGAGGAGGCCGGGCAGCCCCTGCTCCTCGGCCAGCTTGGCCGCGAGCATCATGGCCAGGATCGTGATGGCGCCGACCGACAGGTCGATCCCGGCGGTCAGGATGACCAGTGTCTGCCCGACGGCGAGCGCGCCGATGACCGCGACCTGCTGCAGGACGAGCGACAGCGAGTTCGGCGAGGCGAACCGCGGGTTGAGGGTGGAGAAGACGACGAACGAGATGACCAGTACCAGGAACGGGCTGATCGCGGGGTGTGCGTGCAGCAGGTGCTGGACGCGTTGCAGTGGCGACTGCCGGCGCAGGGCGAACTGCTGCGCGGCGGTGGCCGGTGGTGTCGTGGTGGTCACGGCGGGCTCCCTGCCGTTGTCGACGGTGGCGGACGGGCCGTCCGGCCGACGGCCCGGGGTGGCGATTCCCCGGGCTCCTCGGCCGTGGCGGTGGTGGCTCAGCCCCAGCAGCGCTGCGCGCCGTCGGTGCTGGTGATGCTCTCGACGCCGGTGGCCGCCTTGTCGGTGACCAGGGCGACGCCGGTGTCGAAGAAGTCCAGGCCCTCGGAGGTCTTCGGCTTCTCCCCGTCGTTCGCGATCTTCTTGATCGCCTGCACGCCCAGCTCGGCCATCTTCAGCGGGTACTGCTGGGAGGTGGCGCCGATGATCCCGTCCTTGACCTGGCGGACGCCGTCGCAGCCACCGTCGACGGACACGACCAGCACGCCCTGGGTCCGGCCCGCCGCCTGCAGGGCCTTGTGGGCTCCGACGGCGGCCGGCTCGTTGATGGTGTAGACCACGTTGATGTCCGGGTTCCTGGTCAGGCAGTTCTCCATCGCCGTGCGACCGCCGTCCTCGGCGCCGTTGGTCGGCTCGTTGCAGGCGATCGTGTAGGTGCCGCCCGAGTAGCTGCCCGTCTTCGCCTCGTCGCCGTTCTTCTTCCGGTCGGCGGTGGCGATCCCCATCCCGGTCAGGAAGCCCTGGTCGCGGTCGTAGTCGACCGAGACGACCTTGTCGTTGAACAGGTCCAGCAGAGCGATGGTCGCGGGCTTCCCGGCGAGTTGGGCCGCCGTCCACCTGCCGATCAGCTCTCCGGCCTTGAAGTTGTCGGTGGCGAACGTGATGTCCACCGTGTCGGCCGGGTCGGGCGGGGTGTCCAGCGCGATGACGTAGAGCCCGGCGTCGCGGGCCTTCTTGATGGCCGGGTTCACGCCGGGGCCGTTCGGGGTGATGAGGATGCCCGCGTCACCCCGGGCGATCGCGTCCTCGATGGCCTGCACCTGGCTGGCCTCGTCGCCGTCCTCCTTGCCGGCCGCCAGGGTCAGCTTCACGCCCTCCGCGTCGGCGGCCTTCCTCGCGCCCTGCTGCATGGTGACGAAGAACGGGTTGGTGGAGTTCTTGGTGATCAGCGAGACGGCGACGGTCTTGCCGCCGGTTTCCGAACCGCCGTCGCCCGAGCTGTCGCCGCACCCGGTGACGACCAGGCTGGTGGCCGCCGCGGCGGCGACCAGCAGGGCCGCGCGGCGGCGGACGATGCGCTGGATCATGTGTTCTCCCTCAATGACCCCCGGCGGGACCGGAGGGCTGATGACAACGATGTCAGCGCAGTTTCAAGTGAGCACCGCAGAGATGTCAATGGGTTAACACCGGGTTTTTGCTAGCCGAGGCGTAACTCGGGCGTAACCCTTGACATCGATGTCAGTCCCGCACAGGATTCGCCACGGGCGGACCCCCGGCACCGGGAGCCGGCGCCGGACGCTCTCGACGGACGGAGGACGGGGATGAGGATTCGCCGATGGCTGGCCGTGGCCGCCGCGACTCTCGTGGCGCTTGTGCCGGGCGCTGCCGGGGCGTCGACCGCGACCAGGGACGAGCCGTACCGACCACAGGTCCACTTCAGTCCGGAGCGCAACTGGATGAACGACCCCAACGGGCTGGTGTGGTACGAGGGCGAGTGGCACCTCTTCTACCAGTACAACCCCGAGGGCACGCAGTGGGGGAACATGTCCTGGGGCCACGCGGTCAGCCGGGACCTGCGACACTGGAAGGAGCTGCCGGTCGCCATCCCGTACTCCGCGGACGAGCACATCTTCTCGGGCTCGGTCGTGGTCGACGAGCGCGACACGTCCGGCTTCGGCGCCCCGGGCGCCCCGGCCATGGTCGCCGTCTACACCAGCTGGTACCCGGCCACCGGCATCCAGGCCCAGTCGCTGGCCTACAGCACCGACCGCGGTCGCACGTGGACGAAGTACGCCGGCAATCCCGTGCTCGACCTTGGTTCCCGCGAGTTCCGCGACCCGAAGGTCTTCTGGGACACCAGATCCGGGCAGTGGACCATGGCGGTCGTGCTCGCCACCGAGCACAAGGTCAGCTTCTACGGCTCCCCCGACCTCCGCTCATGGCGTCACCTGAGCGATTTCGGCCCGGCCAACGCCATCGGCGGCGTGTGGGAGGTGCCAGACCTGTTCGAGCTGCCGGTCGACGGCGACCCGCAGCACCGCAAGTGGGTCCTGGTGGTCAACCTGAACCCCGGCGCGGTGGCCGGCGGATCGGGGGCGCAGTACTTCATCGGCGACTGGGACGGCACCACGTTCACCGCCGAGACCGTGGTGGAGAGCGAGCCGGCGCCGCCGGCCGGAAAGCTCTTCGCCGACTTCGAGGGCGACTACGCGGGATGGACCGTCGAGAACGATCCGGCGTCGGGGCCCGGCCCGTTCGGGACCGGGCCGTATCCCGGTACGGTGCCCGGCCAGCAGCAGGTCAGCGGCTTCCAGGGCCGGGCCCTCGTCAACAGCTTCCTCGGCTTCGACGCGCCCCGGGGCCGGATGGTCTCCCCCGACTTCGACATCGACCAGGACTACCTGAACCTGCTCGTCGGCGGCGGCGCCCACCCGCACCTGCCCGGCACCACCACCGACGCCGTGCCCGCCGACGCCGACCCGGTGCTCGACTTCGAACTGCCCGACGGGCAGACGTACGAGCAGGCGGGCTGGACCGCGACCGGCGGGCTGCGCGGCCGTGCGCCGGTGGTGGGTCCGGCCCGCTCGGAGCGGGGCCACGTCGGCGAGAAGCTGCTCACCACCTTCTACGAGGCCGACTCCACGACCGGCACGCTGACGTCGCCGGCCTTCACCATCGACCGCGACCACCTGGGCCTGCTCGTCGGCGCCGGCGGTCACCTGGACGCCGGCGCGGGCCGCACGGTGGTCGAGCTGCTCGTCGACGGCCAGGTGGTGCGAACCGGCACCGGGAACTTCTCCGGCTTCATGAACTGGCGCGGCTGGGACGTGACCGAGTTCCGGGGTCGCAGCGCCCGGTTGCGGATCGTCGACGAGCACACCGGCGGCTGGGGGCACCTGCTGGTCGACCACCTCGTCGCGACCGACAAGCCGGTGCTGCCCCGGTCGTGGAGACCGCGGTCAACCTCGTCGTGGACGGCGAGGTGGTCCGGACCGCCACCGGCAGGGACAGCGAGCGCCTGGACTGGGTGAGCTGGAACGTACGCGACCTGACCGGCCGGCGGGCCCACCTGGAGATCAACGACTTCAACTCCGGCGGCTGGGGGCACATCCTCGTCGACCACGTCATGTTCGCCGACCGGCCGGCGATCGGCGAGCTGGAACGCTACGACTGGGTCGACTACGGCAAGGACTTCTACGCGGCCGTCTCGTACGACAACGTCCCCGGCGGCCGGCGCGTCCTGATCGGCTGGATGAACAACTGGCAGTACGCCGGCAGCATCCCCACCTCTCCCTGGCGGGGCGCGATGGCCCTGCCCCGGGAGTTCGGGCTGAAGACCATCGACGGCGAGGTGCGCCTCGTCCAGCAGCCGGCCGGGCAGCCGACCGCCCTGCGTGGTGGCGGCGCGGCGTTCACGCTGCGCGACGCCACCGTGCCGTCCGGGGTGCTCGACCTGCCTTCGGCGGCGAACGGCAGCGTGCTGGAGATCCAAGCGGAGTTCGAGCTCCGCGACGCGGACCGCTTCGGCCTCCAGGTCCGCGCCGGCGAGCAGGAACGCACCCTGATCGGGTACGACGTCGGCGCCCGGCGCCTCTTCGTCGACCGGACGCGCTCCGGCCTGGTGGACGTCGGTCCGCTCTTCCCCGGCGTGCACTCCGGCCCGCTGTCGGTCGATGGGAACCGGGTGCGGATGACGGTGTACGTGGACCGCTCCTCGGTCGAGGTGTTCGGCGGAGCGGGCGAGACCACCATCACCGACCAGGTCTTTCCGTCGCCCACCAGCGATCGGACCCGCCTCTTCGCCGAGGGCGGGGCGGTGCTCGTACGGTCGCTGACCGTCCGGCCGCTGCGTTCGGTGTGGCGATAACCTGGGCTCGATCATGTCGGTCGGGGCCACGGCGTACGTCGTGGCCCCGCCCTCGCCGCCGCACCCGCCCCGGTAGGAGCGCCCATGCACGCTGCCGCCTCCGCAACGACGAGCACCGGCAAGGCCCGACCGACGCTGCGGGACGTTGCCATGCTCGCCGGAGTCAGCCCGAAGACGGTCTCCCGGGTCGTCAACGGCGAGGCCGGCGTGTCCGCACCCAAGACCGCGGCGGTGCAGCGGGCGATCGCGCAACTGGACTACCGGCCCAACTTCACCGCGAGCAGCCTCCGCCGGTCCAGCGGCCGCAGCGCGGCGATCGCCGCCGTGCTGGAGGATCTGGCCAACCCCTTCTCGGCCGCCCTGCACCGGGCGCTGGAGGACGCCGCCCGGGACCGGGGGGTCCTCATCTTCGCGGGCAGTGTCGACGAGGACCCGGAGCGGGAACGCGAACTCGTCCGGGCCTTCACCCGGCGGCAGGCCGACGCCCTGGTCGTCGTCCCGGCCAGTGACGACCAGCGGTACCTCGCCGGCGAGGTCAGCACCGGCACCCCGGTGGTCTTCGTCGACCGGCCGCCGGTCGGTCTGCCGGTGGACGCCGTCCTCACCGACAACCACGAGGGCGCGGCGGCGGCGGTGCACCACCTGATCCGACACGGACACCGCGACATCGCCTACCTGGGCGACCTACGGAGCATCCCGACGGCGCGCCAGCGGTTCCAGGGCTACAAGGAAGCGCTCAGCGACCATGGCATCCGACCGTCGCCCGCGACCATCGTGCACGACCTGCACACCGAGCGGCCTCGGAGGAGGCCGTGCGCCGGCTGCTGTCCGCCGGTTCAGCGCCCACCGCGCTGTTCACCGCGCGGAACCTGGTCACCGTCGGGGCCATCCGGGCGCTGCAGCAGCTCGGCCGGCAGTACGAGGTCGCGCTGGTCGGCTTCGACGACTTCCCCCTCGCCGACCTTCTCCAGCCGGCCGTCACGGTCGTCGCGCAGGACCCGTCCGAGATGGGTCGGGTCGCCGCGTCACTGATCTTCCGGCGGCTCGACGGGGAACAGTGGCGGCCGACGACCCACCTGGTGGCGAGCCGGCTGATCCCCCGGGGCTCGGGCGAGCTCAGCGGACCGCATCGCGACTGACCAGCGCGGTGGGCGAGCCGGTGGCCGTCACCTCGTCGGCGACCAGCGCGGCGAGCCGGTCCAGGCCGAGGTCGATCTGGTCCGGGGTGACCGCGCTGACCGACAGGCGCAGCGCGTCGACCGGCGCGCCGTCGTCGTAGAAGTGCGCCATCGGGGTCCACAGCACGCCGTAGCGCTCCGCCGAGCGGCGCAGCAGCGCGTCGTCGACCGGGAACGGCACGGTGACCACCGCGAAGAACCCGCCGGCCGGCGCGTTCCAGCGCACCGGCGACGGGGCCGGGAACCGCCGGGCCAGGCCGGCGAGCAGGTGGCGCAGGTTGCGGCCGTACGCCGCCCGCTGGCGCACGTTGGCGGTGACCAGCGAGCAGTCGTGTTCCAGCAGCGCCCCGCCGATGATCGCCTGGGCCAGCGGCGAGGTGTTCACGGTGACCATGCTCTTGATCCTGGCGAGCTGGTCGGCGAGGAGCCCGACGGCGCCGTCCCGCCCGGCGACCCGCTGGTCGGCGACCACGTACCCGACCCGCGCGCCGGGCAGCACCGTCTTGGCGAACGAGCGAGGTAGACCACCCGACGCCGGGTGTCCAGCGCCTTGAGGGTGGGCAGCCGGCCCTGCTCGCCGGCCGGGAAGAGGCCGTACGGGTTGTCCTCGATCAGCAGCAGCTCCTCCTCGGCTGCCAGGTCGAGCAGGCGCCGCCGGTCCTCCAGGCTGATACTGGCGCCGGAGGGGTTGGCGAAGTCCGGCATCACGTAGCAGGCCCGGGGCCGTAGTCCCTCGGCGCGGGCTCGGCGCACCTGGTCGCGCAGGTCGGCCAGGTCCACCCCGGTCGGGCCGCCGGCCACCGGCCGCACCGGCAGGTCCAGCAGGCGGGCCGCGCCGGTCAGCCCGACGTACGTCGGGGCCACCGCGAGCAGCACGTCCCGGGGCCCGGCGCGCAGCGCGCGCAGCACCAGGAACATCGCCTCCTGGCAGCCCACCGTGACGACGACCGCCTCGGGGTCGACGTGGACGCCCTCGTCGACGGCGAGGTTGCGGGCGACGAGCTGATGGACGACGCCCTTGGTCCGGCCGTACTGGAACAAGGTGCGCCGCGCCTGCTCGGGGCGCTGCCCGAGGTCCTCGACGAGGTGCCGGCGGAACCGGTCCAGCCAGCGGCGTGGCGCGTCGTCGTCGAAGAACTCCTCGCACGGGCGGCCGGCGGCCAGCGACACCGCGTCCGGCCAGTGCTGGGCCACCTCGTTGAGGAAGTTCATCGAGTTCAACGCCGGGTCGTCGACGGCCGGATGCAACGAGGCGAGGTCCAGGTCGACTGGTTCGTCCACGGCTCAACCTCCGGTCAGGGTACGCAGGTCGCGGGCCGCCGCCGGGTCGGCGCAGCCGGCGAGGGTGAGCGCGTCGCGCAGTTCGGTGGCGAGCAGCGCCAGCGCCGTCTCCGCGCCGGCCCGCCCGCCGGCCGCCAGGGCCCAGAGCATCGGCCGGCCCAGCAGCACCCCGGTCGCGCCGAGGGCGAGCGCGCGCAGCACGTCGGTGCCGCTGCGGATGCCGCTGTCCAGCAGCACCTCGGCGCGCCCGTCGACGGCGGCGACCACCTCGGCAGCACGGTGGCGGTGGCGGGGGCGCCGTCGAGCTGCCGGCCGCCGTGGTTGGAGACCACCACGGCGTCCGCGCCGACCTGCACCGCCCGCACCGCGTCGCGCGGGTCGAGGACGCCCTTGACCAGCAGGGGCAGCGGGGTACGGTCCCGCAGCCAGTCGAGGTCGGCCCAGGTCAGCGCGGGGGCGAAGACCGCGCCGGTGTGCGCGCGATCGCCGACACCCCGGGCGTGCCGGTGTGGGCGAGGTCGTCCCGGCCGCCGGGCAGGTTCGCCGCGGTGACGTCCGGCGGCAGCGCGAAGCCGTTGCGCACGTCGCGCCGCCGCCGGCCGAGCACCGGCACGTCGACGGTCACCATCAGCGCGGCGCAGCCGGCGGTGTGGGCCCGGTCCAGCAGGTCGGCGACCAGCCCCCGGTCGCGCAGCCAGTACAGCTGGAACCAGACCGGCCCGGCGCCGGCGGCGGTCACCTCCTCGATGGTGGTGCTGCTCAGCGTGCTGAGCGCGTAGGGCACCCCGGCCGCGCCGGCGGCCGCCGCCAGCGCCGACTCACCGTCGGGGTGCAGCAGCCGCTGGTACGCCATCGGCGCGACCGCCACCGGCATCGCCTGCTCCCGGCCGAGCAGCGTCGCCGCCGTGCGGGGATCGTCCACCCCGGTGAGCATCCGGGCAGCACGGCGACCCGGTCGAGGGCGCCCGGTTGGCGGCG
>NZ_JAEVHN010000027.1:0-24539 GCF_016803375.1 Micromonospora sp. 4G55 | reverse complement strand
GCAGACCGGCCGGCGGCTACGGCGCCGGTCAGGGTGGCTACGGCCAGCAGGGCGGCTACGACCAGGAGCCGCCGCAGCAGCGCACCGGCGGCTACGACCAGGAGCCGCCGCAGCAGCGCACCGGCGGCTACGACGACCGGGGCTACGACCAGCAGCAGGGCGGCGGCCACTACGGCGACCAGGCCCAGGCGGGTCGGGGGCGGCCGGACGCGGCGCCGCAGCAGGACCGTGGCGGGCGTCGCCTCGACTGGCTGGACGACTGACCCCAGGAACCGACGTGAAAAGGGCCGCCCGGAGCACCGGGCGGCCCTTTCGCATTGCCTGGTCAGGCGGCGGAGAACTCGCCCTGCCGTAGCAGCGGCACCACCTCGGACACGCCGACCCGCACGGCGACCTCCACGTCGCCGGCGAAGCCGCCCTCGATCAGCTCCCGGCCGGAGACGCAGCCACGCACCGCCGCCGGAACGTCAGGGGTGCTGGCCAGCGCGGCGAGCGCCATCGCCGCCTCCACCGAGAGCCCACCCGGTACCCCGGAGAGGGCGTCCAGCACACTCGCCGCGCCCAGCTGGTCCTCCACGCAGGGCCGCAGCGAGCCGTCCGGCCAGCGTTCACCGGCGGCCACCACGCCCACCGGGGCGTCGGTCGAGCCGTACCCCTGGCGGCGCAGCCAACGCCCGACGGCGCGGGCGTTGCGCAGGCACGCCGCGACCACCGGCAGGCCGGTGCGCTGGCGGCGGCGCTGATGGCGGAGCCGTTCGGCGACGGCAGCACCAGATCGGTGACGACCGGCGCGGTGCTCAACGCCGCCGGCGAGAGCGACCACGGGTGCTCCGGGGTGGTCTGCCGGCGGCCGACCGCGGCGACCGCGCCGACCCGCCGCGCGAAGTCCGCCGCCTGCTCACCCCACGGGAACGGGTGCACCCGCATGCCCCGGCCCACCGCCACCTCGACGGCGTGGTGAACGAGAGCACGTCCACCACCACCAGCACGGCGCAGACCCGGCCCAGCTCGGCCGCCCCGGTCAGCCCCCAGTCGAACCGGGCGCCGGCACCGGGTTGGGCGTAGACGGCCCCGGCCAACGCCTCAGCGCTTATCGGGCACGGAGGACTGCTCGTCGTCACCCGGGTCGGACGGTGCCGCCGGAGCGTCGGGAGCCGTCGCATCAGCGGGGACCTCCGTGGTCGGACGCTCCCGCTCCGCCCCCTCGACGGCGGTGGGCTCGGCGACGGTGCCTTCGTCGGTGTCGGCCTCGGGTCGGGTCGACTCGTCGGCGGCGGCCGGTTCCGGCTGCGCGTCCTCGTCGGCCTCGGCCTCGTCGGCCTCCGCGTCGGCGGCGGTCGGCACGTCCACCGGCTGCACGGCGGTGGCCGGCGCGACGGTGGTGGTGCCGGTCCGGGTCGCCTCGACCTCGACCTGGGCCGCCTCCGCGCCACCGAAGAGCCGCGGCAGGGTGGCGGTGTGCACCTCGCGCAGCTCGTCCAGGCCGATCCGGAACTGGCCGTGCACCTCGAGGGCGCCGCCCGCCGGGTCGGTCACGCCGATCAGCTCCCACGGCACACCACGCTCGCCGCAGAGGGCGGTGAACGCCTTCTCGCGACCGCGCGGCACCGAGACCAGCACCCGGCCGGCCGACTCGCTGAACAGGAAGACGAACGGCAGCGAACCGTCGGCGAACCGCTCCGGCACGGCGATCCGGGCGCCGACCCCGCGCCGCAGGCAGGACTCGACCAGGCTCTGGGCGAGACCACCGTCGGAGAGGTCGTGCGCGGAGCTGAGGAGACCCACCCGGGCCGCCTCGGCCATCAGTTCGGCCAGCACCCGCTCGCGGGCCAGGTCGACCTGCGGCGGCATACCGCCCAGGTGCTCGTGGGTCACCCAGGCCCACTCCGAGCCGGAGAGCTCGACGTGCGTGTCACCGAGCAGGAAGAGCTGGTCGTGGTCGCCACCGGCCCGCGGGGCGAAGCCCATCGGCACCCGGTCGGCGACGTTGTCCAGCACGCCGAGCACGCCGACCACCGGGGTCGGGTGGATCGCGGCGGCGCCGGTCTGGTTGTAGAAGCTGACGTTGCCGCCGGTCACCGGGATGCCCAGCTCGAGGCAGCCGTCCGCCAGGCCGCGCACGGCCTCGGCGAACTGCCACATCACGCCCGGGTCCTCCGGCGAGCCGAAGTTGAGGCAGTTGGTCACGGCGATCGGCTTCGCGCCGGTCACCGCCACGTTCCGGTACGCCTCGGCCAGCGCCAGCTTGGTCCCGTTGTACGGGTCGAGGCGGGCGTACCGGCCGTTGCCGTCCACCGACAGGGCCACCCCGAGGCCGGTGCGCTCGTCGATCCGGATCACACCGGAGTCCTCCGGCTGGGCGAGCACGGTGTTGCCCAGCACGTACCGGTCGTACTGCTCGGTGACCCAGGTCTTGTCGGCCAGGTTCGGCGACGCGATCATGCGGAGCAGGGTCTCCCGCAGCGCCTCCGGCGTGCTCGGCCGGGGCAGCGTCTCGGCCCGGTCGGCCTGGAGCAGGATCAGGTCGGCCGGCTCGCGCATCGGGCGGGCGTAGACCGGGCGTCGTCCACCAGCGAACCCGGCGGCACGTCGACCACCACGTGGTCGTTCCAGGTGACCAGCAGCCGGCCCGGCTGCCGTCCGGGGACGGCGCGGTGACCTCGCCGATCGCGGTGGCCAGCACGCCCCACTTGTCGGCGGTCTTGAGCACCGCCTCCAGCTTCTCCGGGGCGACGACCAGCAGCATCCGCTCCTGGGACTCGCTGGCCAGAATCTCGTGCGGCTCCATCGAGGGCTCGCGCAGCGGCACCCGCTCCAGCCACACCCGCATGCCGGTGCCGGCGGAGGCGGCGGTCTCGGTGAGCGCGCAGGTCAGGCCGGCGCCGCCCAGGTCCTGGATGCCGACGACCAGCTCGGCGTCGTACAGCTCCAGGCAGGCCTCGATCAGCAGCTTCTCGGTGAACGGGTCACCCACCTGCACGGACGGGCGGCGCTGCTCGCTGCCCTCGTCGAAGGTGGCGCTGGCCAGCACCGACACGCCGCCGATGCCGTCCCGGCCGGTCTTGGCGCCGAGCAGCACCACGATGTTGCCCGGGCCGGTGGCGTCCTTCTTCTGCAGCCGGTCGACCGGCAGCACGCCGAGGCAGAGCGCGTTGAGCAGCGGGTTGCCCTGGTAGCAGGGGTCGAAGACCAGCTCGCCGCCGATGTTGGGCAGGCCGAGGCAGTTGCCGTAGCCGCCGACGCCGGCGACCACGCCGGGCAGCACCCGGGCGGTGTCGGGGTGGTCGGCCGCGCCGAAGCGCAGCGGGTCCATCACGGCGACCGGGCGGGCGCCCATGGCGAGGATGTCCCGGACGATGCCGCCGACGCCGGTCGCCGCGCCCTGGTACGGCTCGACGAAGCTCGGGTGGTTGTGCGACTCGACCTTGAAGGTCACCGCCAGCTCGTCGGAGATCCGCACGACGCCGGCGTTCTCACCGATGCCGGCGAGCAGCCGGTCGCTCGGCGGGGCCTTCTCGCCGAACTGGCGCAGGTGCACCTTGCTCGACTTGTAGGAGCAGTGCTCGCTCCACATGATCGAGTACATGGCCAGCTCGGACTGGGTGGGGCGCCGGCCGAGGATGTCCCGGATCCGGTCGTACTCGTCGTCCCGCAGGCCCAGCTCGGCGTACGGCTGGAGCTCCTCGGGAGTGCCGGCGGCCTGCGACACGGTGTCCACGCCGGCGGTCCAGTCGGCGGCCGGCGCCGAGCCGGCGTGCCGGCCCGCGTCGGCCGGGCCGCCCTGCGGCACCACGGTGGCCGCGCGCGGCTCAATCGGGGCAGCCGGGAAGGTGCCCGGTGTCTCCCGTACGACCGGGTCCGGATGGGTGGTCATGACGTCTCCTCGCTGCGCTCGTGGCCGCCCGTCGGGCGGGGGAGCCGACCGATGATCCCGCCGCGCACGGTCACGCCGGCGCCCCCACCAGGTGCTTGAGCACCGAGGTGAAGAAGCCGAGACCGTCCAGGGAGGGGCCGGTGAGCGCCTCCACCGCGTGCTCGGGGTGCGGCATGATGCCGACCACGTTGCCGGCGGGGTTGGTGATCGCGGCGATGTCGCGCAGCGACCCGTTGGGGTTGCCGCCGACGTAGCGGGCGACGACGCGCCCCTCGCCCTCCAGCTCGTCCAGGGTCGCGGTGTCCGCGACGTAGCAGCCCTCGCCGTTCTTGACCGGGATCAGGATCTCCTGGCCGGCCTGGAAGGCGTTCGTCCAGGCGGTGTCCGTCGACTCGACGCGCAGGATCTGGTCCCGGTTGCGGAAGTGCAGGTGCTGGTTGCGGGTGAGCGCCCCGGGCAGCAGGTGGGCCTCGCAGAGAATCTGGAAGCCGTTGCAGATGCCGAGCACCGGCAGGCCGCCCCGGGCCGCGTCCACGATCCGGTCCATCACCGGGGCGAACCGGGCGATGGCGCCGCAGCGCAGGTAGTCGCCGTAGGAGAAGCCACCCGGGAGGACGACGGCGTCCACCCCGTGCAGCTCCGCGTCGCCGTGCCAGAGCCGGACCGGCTCGGCCCCGGCGATCCGTACGGCCCGGGCCGCGTCCCCGTCGTCCAGCGAACCGGGGAAGGTCACCACACCGACGCGGGCGGTCACGGGTGCGCGTCCACGGTCTCGTCCGCCTCGACCACCCGGACGGTGAAGTCCTCGATGACGGGGTTGGCGAGCAGCTTGTCGGCGATCTCGCGGGCCCGGTCCAGGTCCGGTTCGCCGGTGAACTCGATCTCGATCCGCCTGCCGATCCGGACAGAGGCGACGTCACTGACGCCGAGCCGCGGCAGCGCGTTTGCGACGGCCTGGCCCTGAGGATCGAGGATCTCGGGCTTGAGCATGACGTCGACGACGACGCGAGGCACTGGGCACTCCTGACTGTGTACGCAGTTGGGTGCCGGCCCACTACGGGCGAGCGCAGCCAGCGTACCTGGCAGATTCCGGTCCGGACGCACCGGCCGGGGGCAGTTCAGGCAGTGATCGACATAACGACCCGTCCCGACGGAGGGCCGATGCGCGTTCGTTGCCGGGCCGATGCGGTTTCGTTGCCTGCCGCGTCGACGGACCGCCGTCGCCACCCCGCTGACCAGGCAACTCTCGGCGGGAGTTCGCCAGGGCTGACCGGTTCCCGACAAACACGGACGAGCACGCCCGGAGCCCACGGCGTCACATCCGTTAATCTCGATTAACTCTTGTGAACGGGGACTCGCGGGCTCTAGCCTACATCGGCAGATGTCGATGCTTTCGACGTCTCCGGCGGGTCACACCCCCGCCCGCCGAGGCCGACTCTGCCCGGCGACCCCGGGCCCCCGACCAAGGAGTTCCCCCATGCGCCTCCGCCCCCTGCTCGCGGTGCTGACCACCGCGCTCGCCGGCGTCCTCGCCACCGCCTCCGGCGCCACCGCCGCCCCGGCCGGCCCCCAGCCGATCATCGGCGGCAGCACCGTCTCCTCCGCGCCATGGGCCGCGGCGGTGTTCAGCAACGGCTCGTTCACCTGCTCCGGCAGCGTGATCTCATCGCAGTGGGTGCTCACCGCCCGGCACTGCATCAACGGCTCGATGTCCGTCCGGGTGGGCAGCGTCTACCGCTCCTCGGGCGGCGTCACCCGTACGGTCAGCGCCACCTACACCCGCTACGACCTCGCCCTGATGCGCCTGTCCAGCCCGGTCACCACCAGCGCGGTGACGCTGGCCAGCAGCAACCCGCCGATCGGCTCGACCAACTCGATCTACGGCTGGGGCATGACCTGCTACAGCGGCTGCTCGGCCTCCAGCCAGCTCAAGACCGCCACCGTCCAGGTGACCAGCACCAGCGTGACCGACGCGTACGGCGGGCAGGCGATCCGCAGCACCGAGATCAGCGGCAACGCCTGGAAGGGCGACTCGGGCGGCCCGCAGTTCTACAACGGCCGGCAGGTCGGGGTCGCCTCCACCGCCGACGGCGTGAGCATCCAGAACTACGGCAGCGTCGCGTACAACCGGGCCTGGATCACCTCGGTTTCCGGTGTCTGACGGTTAGCGCCGTGGCGGCGCGGATGGCCGGCCGAGCGCCCGCCGTCCGCGCCGCCTCGTTTGCAGCATCCGATCAGGTGAACACGGCTCGCGAACGGCCCGGGCGCGGACTGACAGCATCGGAACCGTGCTGGTCGTGACGACGGATCAACTGCCTGGCTACGAGATCCGCCAGATCCTCGGCGAAGTGGTCTCATCGATGGCCCGGACGCGGAACCCGTACCGCGAGGGGGTCAAGAACCTGCGCGGTGGCGCGTACGACCCGATGGCGCCGGACAACCTCACCCGGTGGCGGACCGACTCGGTGGCCCGGCTCGGCGAGGAGGCCCTCCGGCTCGGCGCGAACGCCGTGGTGGGGATGCGCTTCGACAGCCGCGACTGCGGCGAGATGTGGATGGAGATCTGCGCGTACGGCACGGCGGTGATCGTCGTACCCAAGGTGCCCGACGTCATGCCGAGCGACCAGCCGCTGGTCGCGGCGGAGACCGCCCAGGAGCCCGGCTTCACCGAGGCCCCCGGCGGCATCGCGGAACCGGCGAGCGCGCCGAACCTCTCCTCCGCCGCCGAAACCCCCACCCGCAAAACCTGACCGGGGCCGGCGACGCCGCGCCTGATCCACTCGGTGTGCGGCGGGTCGCGGTGTCCCGGCCGGACGACAACGCGACTCGCCGCGAACGGAGACGATCTCCGATCGCGGCGGGACGGGCGTGGCGTCAGGGGGTCAGAGGATGGGCGGCGGGGAGTAGGTGGCGGCCTCGGGGTGGGCCGTCACGACCGCGGTGATGCGCTTGGTGACCGCGTCGACCTGGGCCTGGGCGGCGCCGGTGAAGGTGGTGCGGTCGGCGACCAGTGCGTCGATCTCGGCCCGGGTCAGGCCGAGGCGGCCGTCGGCGGCGAGGCGGTCGAAGAGATCGTTCTCGGCGGCGCCCTTCTCCCGCATGGCGAGCGCGACGGCGACCGCGTGCTCCTTGATCACCTCATGGGCGACCTCGCGGCCGACGCCCCGGCGTACCGCCGCCACCAGGATCTTGGTGGTGGCCAGGAAGGGCAGGAACCGCTCCAGTTCCCGGTTGATCACCGCCGGGTACGCCCCGAACTCGTCCAGCACGGTGAGGAAGGTCTGGAACAGCCCGTCGGCGGCGAAGAACGCGTCCGGCAGGGCCACCCGGCGGACCACCGAGCAGGAGACGTCCCCCTCGTTCCACTGGTCGCCGGCCAGCTCGCCGACCATCGACAGGTAGCCCCGGATGATCACGGCGAAGCCGTTCACCCGCTCCGACGAGCGGGTGTTCATCTTGTGCGGCATCGCGCTGGAGCCCACCTGGCCGGGCTTGAAGCCCTCGGTGACCAGCTCCTGGCCGACCATCAGCCGGATCGTGGTGGCCAGCGAGGACGGCGCGGCGGCGACCTGGGCCAGCGCGGAGAGCACGTCGAAGTCGATGGAGCGCGGGTAGACCTGTCCGACGCTGTCCAGCACCCGGTTGAACCCGAGGTGCCCGGCCACCCGGCGCTCCAGCTCGGCCACCTTCTCGGCGTCGCCGTCGAAGAGGTCGAGCTGGTCGGCGGCGGTGCCGACCGGACCCTTGATCCCGCGCAGCGGGTAGCGGCCGATCAGGTCCTCCAGCCGGTCGTACGCGATCAGCAGCTCCTCGGCAGCCGACGCGAAGCGCTTGCCCAGCGTGGTGGCCTGCGCGGCGACGTTGTGCGAGCGCCCGGTCATCACCAGTCCGGAGTGCTCGTGGGCGAGCCAGGCCAGCCGGGCCAGGGCGGCGACGACGCGGTCCCGGATCAGCTCCAGCGAGCGGCGCACCTGGAGCTGCTCGACGTTCTCGGTGAGGTCGCGGGAGGTCATCCCCTTGTGCACGTGCTCGTGCCCGGCGAGCGCGCTGAACTCCTCGATCCGGGCCTTCACGTCGTGCCGGGTGACCCGCTCCCGCTCGGCGATCGAGGCCAGGTCGACATCGTCGACCACCCGCTCGTACGCCTCGACCACCCCGTCCGGCACGGCCACGCCGAGGTCGCGCTGGGCCTTCAGTACGGCGAGCCAGAGCCGCCGCTCCAGCCGTACCTTCTCCTCCGGTGACCAGAGGGCGACCAGCTCGGGTGAGGCGTACCGGTTGGCGAGCACGTTCGGGATCGTCGTCACGGGCCCATTGTCCGGCACCTCCGAGATGCCCCGTCGACCGGGCCGAAACAGATATACTCGCGACGCTGTCCGTATATAGGAGGCGCGCATGACCAAGATCCTCGTGGATGTCGACGACGCCGCCCTGGCGGACGCGGCGGAGGCCTTCGGCACGAAGACCAAGAAGGACACCGTCAACGTGGCGCTCCGGGAAGGCGCGGCCCGCCTACGACGGGCGCGGGCCCTCGCCGAGCTGGGCGGGCGCGGGGAGGCCGGCGACTTCGACGAACTGCTCGACAAGGACAGCTACCGGTCGTGAAGCTCGCCGACTACCTGGTCGACACCAGCGCGCTGGTCCGCCTGGTCCGCGACCCGGCGCTGCGGTCCCGGTGGGAGCCAGCCGTCACCGCCGGGTTGCTCGCCATCTGCCCGCTGGTCGAGCTGGAGTTCCTCTACACGGCGCGCTCGGCGGCCGACCGCGCCCGGCTGCAACAACTCCTGCGCACCGCCTTCAGCTGGGTGACGATGCCCGACCGCAGCTACGAGCGGGCGGCCGAGATCCAGGAGGAGCTGACCGCCCGGGGAACCCACCGCTCCGCCGGCGCCGTGGATTTGCTCCTCGCGGCGACCGCCGAATATCAGGGCCTGTCCCTGCTGCACTACGACCGCGACTTCGACCAGGTCGCGGCGGTGACCGGGCAACCGATGCGCTGGGTCGCACCGCCGGGCACGATCAAGTAGCTGTCGCGGACCGTCACGCTGGGCGACCGGTAAGCGCCCGCCACAGTCCCGCGCAGGCCTCGTCCTCGGTGTCGAAGACCTGCCGCACGTCCCGCGTCCCGCGCTCGTACAGGCCGATCTCCCAGCGCCCACCCGCCGACCGGCGCAGGAACCAGAAATCGGGCGGCACCGGCACGTGCTCGTGCACCCCCTCCAGCTCGAAGGCGTCCGGCGACAGTCCCGTCGCCAGCAGGGCGTTGCGCACCTCGTGCCGATCCACTCCCGACCTCCCGCTCCGCACCGGTCGCTCCGGCGGTCGCCGCTGCGGCGACGCCCGCCGGTTCAGCAGACGTGTACGGCGGGAACGCCGCCACCCGCGCCACCCCGCCGAGGGACGCTGTCGGTCACGCACGCCCCGGTGGTGCCGGCCAGGGACTCCTCCACCAGGAACCGGTGGTCGACCAGCCACTGCACGGTCAGGTTCGCACCGGCCTGCGGCAGGTAGGCCGGGTTCAGCTGGAACTGGGTGCCCAGGCCGGGCTGGGCGAACCACGGCGCGGTCGGGCCGGAGTCGACGTCGAACGGCTTGAGCACGCAGTAGGTGTGGTAGTTCGCCAGCGGCGCGGCCGACGGGAGCGCCGGCCGCGGTGCGGGAAGCGGCGGCGTGTCAAGGCTCTGCGGCGCGAGGGAGCGGGCGCTGACCGGGGTGCCGAGCGGGGCGAGGAACGCGCCGCCGCCGAAGCCGAAGCGGTCCAGGCGGTACCCGGCCAGCAGGGTCTGCCGGGTCTTGAGCGGCGTGCCGTCCGGCGCGACGACGAAGCCGTTGGCCGGCGGGAAGACGTACCCGGCGGGGGTGCCGGTGGTGTATCGGGCCAGGAACCGGCTCTCGGTGAGCCCGCCGAAGCGCTGGTAGCCGGCGAGCAACGGCCCGAGCGGCGACGCGGTGGGCAACCGGGCGGGGCCGAGCAGCGGGTTGTCGTCGAGGTACCGGGTGGTCGGCGGCGCGTTCGGCGGCCGGCCGGGACGGCAGAGGCTCGACGCGGCCGGCGGCTGCGGTTGGTCGGCGCCGGCGCGGACACCAGGCGGGTCGCCGGCGTCGCCCGCTTCGGGTGTGCCGTTGTCGGGTTGGGTGCCGGCCCGCGCGACCACGTCGGGCGCGGCGGCCTGATCGGCGGGCCCGGGGAAGAGGATCAGCGCCGCGCTGGAGAGCAGGGCGAGCAGCCAGCGTCTGCGGTCCACGACGAACCTCCCGATGAAGGACGGTCAACGCCTTCATCGTCGGGAGGGCGGGGCGAGAATGTGAGCCTTTGTGCCGTTTGCCGCCGAACGGGGGACCGCTACCCGCTCGTCCCGTGGACGAGCGGGTAGCCCGCGGAACCCCTCAGCGCTCCAGGATCGCGGTGACGCCCTGCCCGCCCGCCGCGCAGATGGAGATCAGCCCTCGGCCGCTCCCCTTCTCGGCGAGCAGCTTCGCCAGGGTGGCGACGATCCGGCCGCCGGTGGCGGCGAACGGGTGCCCGGCGGCCAGCGAGGAGCCGTTGACGTTGAGCTTGTCGCGGTCGATGGACCCCAGCGGGGCGTCCAGGCCCAGCCGGTCCTTGCAGAACTCCGGCGACTCCCAGGCGGCGAGGGTGGCCAGCACCTGCGAGGCGAACGCCTCGTGGATCTCGTAGTAGTCGAAGTCCTGCAACGTCAGCCCGGCCCGGGCCAGCATCCGGGGCACCGCGTACGCGGGGGCCATCAGCAGCCCCTCGTCGCCGTGCACGAAGTCGACGGCGGCGGCCTCGGACCAGGAGAACCAGGCCAGCACCGGCAGGTGGTGCTCCCGGGCCCACTCCTCCGACGCCAGCAGCACCGTCGACGCGCCGTCGGTGAGCGGGGAGGAGTTGCCGGCGGTCATGGTCGCCTGGTCGGCGTCCGGGCCCTTGGCGCCGAAGACCGGCTTGAGCGAGCCCAGCTTCTCCAGGGTGGTGTCCGGGCGGAGGTTCTGGTCCCGGGTCAGCCCCTGGTACGGCGTGATCAGGTCGTCGAAGAAACCCTTGTCGTACGCGGCGGCGAGCCGCTGGTGCGACCGGAGCGCCAACTCGTCCTGGGCCTGCCGGTCGATCTGCCAGCGCACCGCCGTCTGCGCGGCGTGCTCACCCATCGACAGCCCGGTACGCGGCTCGGCGTTGCGCGGGATCTCCGGCTTGAACGGCTGGTGCGGCCGCAGCTTGGCGGCGATCTTCAACCGCTCGCCGAGGGTCCGGGCGGAGTTGAGCTGGAGCAGCGTGCGGCGCATGTCCTCGTTGACTGCGAGCGGCGCGTCGGAAGTGGTGTCGACGCCGCCGGCGATGCCCACCTCGATCTGCCCGAGGGCGATCTTGTTGGCGACCAGGATGGCCGCCTCCAGGCCGGTGCCGCAGGCCTGCTGGATGTCGTACGCCGGGGTGTGCGGGTCGAGCGTCGAGCCGAGCACCACCTCGCGGGTCAGGTTGAAGTCCTTCGCGTGCTTGAGCACCGCGCCGGCGACCACCTCACCGACCCGCTGCCCGGCCAGGCCGAACCGGGCCACCAGCCCGTCCAGCGCCGCGCCCAGCATGTCCGCATTGGACGCGTTCGCGTAGCGGGAGTTGGACCGGGCGAAGGGGATGCGGTTGCCGCCGATGACCGCGACCCGCCGGATGCTCTGCACGATCCCGCCTCCGTTTCAGGACTTGCCCACAACCTACTGGCCAGTAGGCTACGCCTATGACCGACAGGTACGCGAGCTTCGTCCAATCGAAGGCCGGCCGCGCGCTGGTCAAGCGCCTCGGGCTGCCCGATCCGCCGCGACTGCGCCGGCACACGCCCGGCGACCCGCTCGTCGCAGGGCCGGTGCTGCTCGGCGCGGCCACCGGGGGCCGGCTCGCCGAGCCGGTCGGCAAGATCCTGACCGCCGCCGGGGTCGAGCTGAGCGATCCCGCCGCCGTCGACGACACCGCCGCGCGCTTCGGCGCCCTGGTGTACGACGCCACCGGCATCACCGACTCCACCGGCCTGCGCCAGCTGTACGACTTCTTCCACCCGCAGGCCCGCGCGCTGCTGCCCAGCGGCCGGGTGATCGTGCTGGGCACCCCGCCGGCCGAGTGCGACTCGCCGCGCGAGGCGACCGCCCAGCGGGCCCTGGAGGGGCTGACCCGCAGCATCGGCAAGGAGTTCGGTCGCGGCGTCACCGCCCAGCTCGTCCACGTCACCAAGGATGCCGGTAACGCAGCCGGCACCCTCACCAGCCTGGAATCGACCCTCCGTTTCCTCCTCTCGGGCCGGTCCGCGTACGTCTCGGGGCAGGTGGTCCGGGTCGGTGCCGGCACCGCCCAGCCGCCGACGGACTGGGACCGCCCGCTCGACGGGCAGGTCGTCCTCGTCACCGGCGCGGCGCGGGGCATCGGCGCGGCGCTGGCCCGGGTGCTCGCCCGGGACGGCGCGCAGGTCGTCGCGCTGGACATCCCGGCGGCCGGCGACGAGCTGGCCGCGGTGGCCAACGAGATCGGCGGCAGCGCCGTCCAGCTCGACCTGACCGCCCCGGACGCTCCCACCCGGCTCGCCGAGCACCTCGCCGGCCGGCACGGCCGGGTCGACGTGGTGGTGCACAACGCCGGCATCACCCGGGACAAGACGCTGGGCCGGATGGACGCCGACCGCTGGGACCAGGTGCTCGACGTCAACCTCTCCAGCCAGGAGCGGATCAACGACGTGCTGCTGGCCCGCGACCTGATCCCGGCCGGCGGGCGGATCGTCTCGGTCTCCTCGATCGCCGGCATCGCCGGCAACCGTGGCCAGACCAACTACGCCACCAGCAAGGCCGGCGTGATCGGGCTGGTCGAGTCGTTGGCCCCGGCGCTGCGCGGGCGCGGGATCAGCGTCAACGCGGTCGCCCCCGGGTTCATCGAGACCCGGCTGACCGCGCGTGTCCCGCTGGCGCTGCGCGAGGCGGGCCGCCGGATGAACAGCATGTCGCAGGGCGGCCTGCCGGTGGACGTGGCCGAGACGATCGGCTGGCTGGCCTGGCCGGCGTCCGGCGCGGTCAGCGGCAACGTGGTCCGGGTCTGCGGCCAGAGTCTGCTGGGGGCGTGATGGCGAGGAAGAAGCGGCCGGAGGACGGCCCGGCGGAGAACCTCTCCGTCGGAGACCTCATCGACGGGCCGACCGAGGTGATCTCGGCGGCGGACCTGGCCGCCGTCCGGGCCGCCTCGTCGGAGCACGATGTGAGCCTGGAAGCCACCCACGACCTGTCGGCGTACGCGACCACGGACCTGTCCGCGCACGCCACCCCGGCGGCACGGGCGCGGGTCGAGCTGCCCCGGATGCCCGCGCCCGGCGCGCTCTACCGTCGGGCGCTGCGCGACGCGGTGCCGGTCATCGGCCGGTCCCGCCGCCCGGACGCCCCGCCGGAGGTCGAGCTGGCCGTCGCCGGCGTCACCGTGGACCGCGCGCGCCTCGCCGACTACGACCGGGTCTGCGGGTTCCGGCTCGCCGACCGACTGCCGGCGACGTACCCGCACGTGATGGGTTTTCCGCTGTCGCTGCGGCTGATGACCACGCCGGAGTTCCCCATCGCGCTGACCGGCGTGGTGCACGTGGGCAACCGGATCACCGTGCAGCGCCCGATCGAGGCCGACGAGACGCTGGACTTCGTCACCCACGCGGAGAACCTGCGGCCGCACGAGCGGGGGCGGCAGGTCGACGTCGTCCTGGTCGGGTCGGTCGGCGGCGAGGAGGTCTGGCGCGGCGTCTCGACGTACCTGGGCAAGGAGCGCACGCCCGGCGACGGTGGGCGGCGCGAGCGGGGTGAGCGGCCCGCGCCGCCGGCCGCCACCGCCCGCTGGCGGGTCGAGCCCCGGGTCGGTACGGACTACGCCCGGGTCTCCGGCGACCACAACCCGATCCACACCTCCCGGCTCGGGGCGCGGCTGCTCGGCTTCCCCCGCCCGATCGCGCACGGGATGTGGAGCAAGGCCCGCTGCCTGGCGGCGCTGGAGAGCCGGCTGCCGGAGGCGTACACGGTGGACGTGGCGTTCAAGCTGCCGGTGCCGCTGCCCGGCACCGTGGCGTTCAGCGCCACCCCGGCCTGGGACTTCGCCCTGCACGACGCGCGGACCGGGCGTCCGCACCTGATCGGCACCGTCCGCTGACCGACGGGGGGCGGGCGTGGCGGCGGTCGGCGGTGGCCTGATCCGCCGACTCGGCCCGGGGGCGGTGGTCGAGCCCGGAGCATGAGGGCATGGAGTCCGTGCTCGACCTGCTCCACCACACGGTCACCTCGCCGTGGGTGTACCTGGTGATCCTCGTGGTCACCGCGGTCGACGCGTTCTTCCCGGCGATACCCGGCGAGACCGTGGTGATCACCGCCGGGGTCTTCGCCGCCGGCGGTGAGCCGAACATCGTGGCGGTGATCGTGACCGCCGCGCTCGGGGCGCTCGTCGGCGACCACATCTCCTACGGCATCGGCCGGGGTGGCGGCGCCCACCGGGTGGCCCGGCTCCCGGCGGAGAGCCGCCGCCGGACCGGCTCCGAGTGGGCCCGCCGGGCCGTGGACCGGCGCGGCGGGATGATCCTGATGACCTCCCGGTACGTGCCCGGCGGCCGTACCGCGGTCACCCTGACCATGGGCGCGGTCCGCTACCCGCTGCGCTGCTTCCTGCTCTTCGACGCGTTCGCGACCGGCACCTGGGGGACCTACTGCGCCCTGCTGGGCTACTTCGGCGGCCTGGCCTTCGAGCGCGACCCGATCAAGGCCCTGCTGGCCGCGTCGGCCTCTCCCTCGCCGTCACCGGGCTGGTGGAGTCGGTCCGTTGGCTGCGCCGCCGCGCCGCCGCCGCGCCGTCGCCCGCCGCTGACCGTCGCTTCCCGGCGGGGCCGTCAGGCCGCCGGGGGTCGCCAGGTGGCGCCGCGCAGCAGTTGGCCGGCGCCGAGCCAGGCGACGTTCATCATCCGGGTGGCGGTCTTCTCGGGGTCGGCCTCGGGGTGGTCGGCGAGCCAGTCGGCCAGCGACTCGGTCGCGCCGACCAGGGCGTACGCGACCACCTCCAGCTCGGTCTCGCCCACCTCGCGCCCGTCGGCGCGCAGCGCGTGGTCGAGCATCCCGGCGACCACCTCGACCAGCCGGGCGCGCATCGAGGCCAACTCCGCGGCGAACGGCTGCGAGCCCCGGGCCTGCCGGTAGAGCACCGCCCAGCCGTCCCGGTGCGCCCCGACGAAACCGAAGAAGGCGCGCAGCCCGCGCCAGAGCCGCTCGTCGGCGGGCAGGTCCGGGGCGGCGGCCCCGGCGATCGCCTCCATCATCCGGGTGCCCTCGCGGTGCAGGCAGGCGACGAAGAGCTCCTCCTTGGTGCCGAGGTAGGCGTAGACCATCGGCTTGGAGATGCCGGCGTCCTCGGCGATCTCGTCCATGCTGGCGGCGTGGAAGCCGCGCCGGGAGAAGACCTTGACGGCCGCGTCGAGCATTTGCTGCTCGCGTACGGCCCGGGGTAGGCGCTTGAACGTGGGTGTGCTGGACACTCTTGCGAGCATACCTACTCGTGCGTAAGGTTACGCCCGAGTAACCAAAGTCGGCCCGCCCGAGAGGTGCATTCCCCCATGACTGACTTCGACCCGGCCAACTTCGCCAACGTCGGCCCCAAGGAGTTCGCGCAGCTGGTCAAGTCCACCCCCGACGACAAGATCGCCGAGGTGATGTCCGGCGACCTGCGCGGCAAGATCCTCAGCGAGGTCTTCGGCCGGATGCCGCAGCTGTTCCGCGCCGACCGGGCCGGTTCCACCAACGCGGTCATCCACTGGAACATCACCGGCCGGCCCGACGGCGGCACCGACACCTACGAGGTCGCCATCGCCGACGGCGCCTGCACCGTCAACGAGACCCCGCAGCACGACCCGAAGCTCAGCCTCACCATGGGCCCGGTCGAGTTCCTGAAGATCGTCTCCGGTGGCGCCAACCCGGTGATGATGTTCATGACCGGCAAGCTCAAGGCCAAGGGCGACCTGGGCCTGGCGGCCAACATCGCCAACCTGTTCGACATCCCCAAGGCCTGACATGACCGAGTTCTCGCTCGACCTGAACGAGGAACAGCGGGATCTACGCGACTGGGTGCACGGCTTCGCCGCCGAGGTCGTGCGCCCGGCCGCGGCCGAGTGGGACGCCCGGGAGGAGACTCCCTGGCCCATCATCCAGGAAGCGGCGAAGGTCGGCCTCTACGGCTTCGAGTTCCTCGCCACCTGCTGGGCCGACCCCACCGGCCTCTCCCTGCCGATCGCCAGCGAGGAACTCTTCTGGGGTGACGCGGGCATCGGCCTGAGCATCTTCGGCACCGGCCTCGCGGTCGCCGCCATCTACGGCGCGGGCACCCCCGATCAGATGGTCGAATGGGTGCCGCAGTGCTTCGGCGACGTCGACCAGCCCGCCGTCGCGGCGTTCTGCACCAGCGAGCCGGAGGCCGGCTCCGACGTCGGCGCGATGCGTACCCGGGCGGTCTACGACGAGGCCACCGACGAGTGGGTGCTGCGCGGGCAGAAGGCGTACGCCACCAACGGCGGGATCGCCGGGGTGCACGTGGTCACCGCCTCGGTCGAGCCGGAGCTGGGCTCGCGCGGGCAGGCGGCGTTCGTCGTACCGCCGGGGACCGCCGGGCTGAACGCGACCCGCAAGCTGCGCAAGCTGGGGCTGCGCGCGTCGCACACCGCCGACGTCTTCCTGGACGACGTACGCGTGCCCGGGCGCTGCCTGCTCGGTGGCCGGGACGCCCTGCTGGAACGACTCGACCGGGCCCGCTCCGGCCGGAAGGCCTCCGGGCAGGCCGCGATGCGCACCTTCGAGCTGTCCCGGCCCACCGTCGGCGCGCAGGCGCTCGGCGTGGCCCGGGCCGCCTACGAGTACGCCCTGGACTACGCGAAGGAAAGAGTCCAGTTCGGACGGCCGATCATCGAGAACCAGGCGGTCGCGTTCGCGCTGGCCGACATGAAGATGGAGATCGACGCCGCCCGACTGCTGGTCTGGCGGGCCTCCTGGATGGGCCGCAACAACCGCCCCTTCACCGCCGGCGAGGGCTCGATGTCCAAGCTCAAGGCGGGCGAGGTGGCCGTCGCGGTGACCGACAGGGCGGTGCAGCTGCTCGGCGGCGCGGGCTTCCTGCGCGACCACCCGGTCGAGCGGTGGTACCGGGACGCCAAGATCTACACCATCTTCGAGGGCACCTCGGAGATCCAGCGGCTGGTCATCTCCCGCGCGATCTCCGGCATGCAGATCCGCTGACCCGTCACCGTCGGTGGTGGCGTCCGCCACTGCCGGGTGTCCACCAGGTGGCAGCTGCTCGCACCGGTTGGGCTCCGGCAGGCATCCGGTGCATGATCGAAAGGTGACGTCCGGCTGAAGGGCCCCCGCGCGGGGGCCCTTCACGCTCACCCCCCGGAGAAGGAGGCGCCGCATGGACCTGCCGTTCGTCGTGGCCACGCTGACCCGGCGGGGGCTGCTCACCCCGGGCCGGCCGATCCGGGTCGCCTCCCAGCTCCAGGCGCTGCGCAAGTGGGGTTGGAGCCTCGCCGGCGAGCTGCGCCAGGCCGCCGCCCGCGACCCGGGCCGGGTCGCCGTCATCGACGAGCAGGGCGCCGAACTGACCTACCAGGAGCTGCTCGACCGGGCCGAGCGGCTGGCCCGGGCGATGCGGACCGGGCTCGGCGTACAGGCCGGCGACCGGGTCGGGGTGCTCTGCCGCAACCACCACGGGCTGATCGAGGCGATCGTCGCCGCCACCGTGCTCGGCGCCGACGCGGTGCTGGTCAACAGTGGCCTCTCCGCCGCACAACTGGCCACCGTGAGCGAGGAACAGCGGCTCCGGGTGCTGGTCCACGACGACGAGTTCGCCGACCGGATCCTCGGCCTCCCCGCCGAGGTGCACCGGGTGGACGAGCGCGGCCTGGCGGAGCTGATCGCCGGCGCGCTCCCCGGCGACCTGCAACCGCCCGAGCGCGACGGGCGGACGATCGTGCTCACCTCCGGCACCACCGGCGCGCCCAAGGGCGCCCGCCGGCCCACTCCCAACGGCTTCGGCCCGCTGGTGTCCATCATCGACCGGATCCCGCTGCACACCCGGGACACCGTGATGATCGCCGCGCCGCTCTTCCACACCTGGGGGTACGCCGCCCTCCAGGTCGCCTTCGCGCTGCGCGCCACGATCGTGCTGCACCGCCGGTTCGAGCCGGCCGCCACGCTGGCCGCGCTGGTGGCCCACCAGTGCCAGGCGCTCTTCGCCGTACCCGTGATGGTGCAGCGACTGCTCGACGTGCCGCCGCCGGACCCGCGGCCGCCGCTGAAGGTGGTCGCGGTCAGCGGCTCGGCGCTGCCCGGCGGGCTGGCGCCGCGGTTCATGGACGTCTACGGCGACGTGGTCTACAACCTGTACGGCTCGACGGAGGTCTCCTGGGCCTCCATCGCCGGCCCCGCCGACCTGCGCGAGGCGCCCACCACCGCCGGGCGGCCGCCGCACGGCACCCGGCTGGAGATCCTGGACGACGACGGCCAGCCGGTGCCCGACGGGCGGGTCGGGCGGATCTTCGTGGGCAACGAGATGCTCTTCGAGGGCTACACCTCGGGGGCGCGGCGGGAAACCCAGGACGGGCTGCTGGACACCGGCGACCTCGGCCGGATCAACGCCGACGGGCTGCTCTTCGTCGACGGCCGCGCCGACGACATGATCGTCTCCGGTGGGGAGAACGTCTTCCCGTCCGAGGTGGAGGATCTGCTGGCCCGCCTCCCCCAGGTCCGCGAGGCCGCCGTGATCGGGGTACCCGACCCGGAGTACGGGCAGCGGCTCGCCGCCTTCCTCGGCCTGCACCCCGGCGAGGTGCTCGACCCTGAGGCGGTCCGCGAGTACGTCCGTCACTACCTGGCCCGGTTCTCCGTACCCCGGGACGTGATCTTCGTGAAGTACCTGCCGCGCAACGCCACCGGCAAGGTGCTGAGCCGGGAACTGCGCCGCTACTACGGCTGACCGGGGTACCCCCCGAGCCACCGTCCCGGGTACGCCGGGGGATTCTCCCCGATGCTCCCGGCCCCGCCGGGGCGGCAGGCTCATCCGCATGAAGATCACGAACAGCCGTACCGTCCTCGCCGTCGCGGCGCTCGGCCTGGCGCTGACCGTCGCCACCCCCGCCGCGGCCGCTCCGGGCAGCGCCGCCACCGGCCGGGCGGGAGCCACCTGCCGCCCCGGCACCCTCGACCCGTCCCCCGCTGCGCGCGTCGATCAGCGGGTTACCCAACGCCGACGCGACCAGCGCCCAGGTGCGGATCTCCACGCCGGAGGGCTGCTGGACCGGCGTCAGCGGAGTGCGGGACCTGCGCGGCCAGGCCCCCGTCCCGCCGCACGCCCGGTTCCGGATCGGCAGCGTCACCAAGGTCTTCACCGCCGCGCTGGTGCTGCAACTGGCCGCCGAGGGCCGCATCGACCTGGCCGACCCGGTGCAGCGTCACCTGCCCGGGCTGCTGCCCGCCGACTACCCGACCGTCACCGTCCGCCAGCTCCTCGACCACACCAGCGGCATCCCCAGCCCGACCATGCCGGACGGGATCGAGTGGCAGCTCGCCCACCGGTACGACCGATGGGCCCCGGCGGAGATCGTGCGGCTCGGCCTGCGCAACCCCCGGGAGTTCGAGCCCGGGACCAGGCAGCACTACACGAACATGGGCTACATCGTCGCGGGCCTGCTGATCGAGAAGGTCACCGGCAACTCGTACGCGCAGGAGCTGGACCGGCGGATCGCCGGCCCGCTGCGCCTACGCGGCACCTATGCCCCCGGCGACGACCCCCGCATCCGCGGTCCGCACGCCCACGGATACCAGGCCGTCGTGCGCGACGGGGCCACCGAACTGGTGGACGCGACGACGTGGAGCCAGACCTTCACCCCGGCCGCCGGCAACGTCATCTCCAGCCTGGCCGACCTGGACACGTTCATGACCGCCCTCTTCGCCGGCCGGGTCGTGCCGCCGGCCCAGCTGACCGAGATGTTCACCCTGCCCGCGGTCGCCGACGTCGCCGGCGGTCCGGCCCGGTACAGCGCCGGGCTCACCGCGTTCCCACTGCCCGGAGGCGAACTCCTGTGGATCAAGACGGGGTCCCGGTTCGGCTACCTGACCGGCGTGGCGTCCACCCGGGACGGTCGGTTCCGGATGCAGTACTCGATCACCGGGACCGACGCCAAGGGTGAGGAACTCAGCCGTACCGCCCAGGCCGTGATCGGCGCCGCGCTCGGGATGCTCTGACGACGCTCCGCCGGGCGGGGACCTCCCCGCCCGACGGGCGAGCCGGTCGGGTCAGTCGGGGACGGCGATCCGGCCCTCGACCGCGGCGGCGGCGATGTCGGTGCGGTGGTGCGAGCCGGCCAGCTCGACGCCACGTACCAGGGCGTAGGCGGCGTCCCGCGCGGCCGCGAGGTCCGGGCCGGTGGCCGTACCGCAGAGGACCCGGCCCCCGGCGGAGAGCAACGCGCCGTCCGCGGCCCGGCGGGTGCCGGCGTGGATGATCCCGGCGCGGTCCGCGCCGGTGATCACATCACCGGTACGCGGGGACGCGGGGTAGCCGTCGGCGGCGACCACGACCGTGACGGCGGCACCGTCACGCCAGCGCAGCGGCGGGTGCGCGGCCAGCGTGCCGGTGGCCGCGGCGTGCAGCAGCCCGGCCAGCGGGGTCTCCAGCAGGGCGAGGACCACCTGGGTCTCCGGGTCACCGAAGCGGGCGTTGAACTCGATCACCCGGGGGCCGGCGGCGGTCAGCGCCAGGCCCACGTAGAGCAGCCCGGCGAACGGGGTACCCCGGCGGCGCATCTGAGCCAGCGTCGGGTGCACGACGTCGCGCATCACCTCGTCGACCAGGGTGGGCGGGGCCCAGGGCAGCGGCGCGTACGCGCCCATGCCGCCGGTGTTCGGGCCGCTGTCGCCGTCGCCGACCCGCTTGAAGTCCTGCGCCGGCAGCAGCGGCAGCGCCGCCTCGCCGTCGGTGACCACGAAGAGCGAGACCTCGGGCCCGGCGAGGTACTCCTCGACGACGACCCGGCCGCACTCCTGCGCATGCTTCAGTGCGGCGTCCCGGTCCTCGGTGACGACGACGCCCTTGCCGGCGGCCAGCCCGTCGTTCTTCACCACGTACGGCGCACCGAACTCGTCCAGGGCCCGGGCGGTGCTCTCGGCGTCCGTGCAGGTGTGGGCGCGCGCGGTCGGCACGCCGGCCGCCGTCATGATCTCCTTGGCGAAGGTCTTGGAACCCTCCAGCCGGGCCGCCTCGGCCGACGGCCCGAACGCCGCGATGCCCTTGGCCCGCACCGCGTCCGCGACCCCGGCGACCAGCGGCGCCTCCGGCCCGATCACCACCAGGTCGGCCTGCACCTCGACCGCGAGCGCCGCCACCGCCTCCGGATCCGCGGCCGCCACGTCGCGCAGCTCGGCGATGCCCGCGATCCCCGGATTCCCCGGCGCCGCGATCACCCCCCCGACACTCGGGTCACCAACCAGGCCCAGCGCGAGCGCATGCTCCCGCCCCCCACCACCCACAAGAAGAACCCGCACGCCGGCGATCCTACCGACCCCCACCCCCACCCCTGTTGATCAAGAAGTTTGCGTCTCAATACGGCCCTTCGGAGACCGAAACTTCTTGGTCAACAACGGGTGTCGGAGCGGTGGGGTCGGTGGGTGGTTGGGTCAGGGGGCGCGGAGGGCGGCCTTCACGGTGTAGGGGATGTAGTCGGGGCGGAGGGTGTCGGACCAGGTGAAGCGGAGGATCCGCCAGCCGGCGTTGATGAGCCGGTTCTGCCTCGCCCGGTCCTCGTAGACCGCCTGCGGTGTGCGGTGCGGGTCGTGGCCGTCCGCCTCGGCGATCAGGCGTGCGGCTCGCCAGCCGAGGTCGCCGATACCGAGCAGGTAGCCGTCGTGGTCGCGTACCTCCAGCTGGAGCGCATCGGGCGGGACCCCGCCATCGACACACCGCAGCCGGGTCCGCGTCTCCAGCGGCGACTGCGCCCGTCCGTCCGCCTCCGCCAGGTGACTCCTGGCCGCGACGGCGCCCCGACGACCCGCGATCAGAGCGGGGATCGACGAGAGGTCGGCACCGGTGACGAGCTGCCGGTGCAGCCCGGAGTCCAGCGCGCTCACGGCGGCATAACGGTCCGCCCGGAGGATGACGTCGGCGAGCGTTCGAAGCGGGGTGGTGGCGGGCACTCCGGCGACCCGGCAGGTGTCGCCCCGGTCGACGGTCAACTGGTGCACCACCAGAGCCGGGTCGGTGGGACGTTGGGGGCGCGGGCGGTCCACCGGCACCGAGACGTGGATGGCCGAGGTTGGCCTGAGGCCGCCGATGCGGTGCAACTCGGCGGCGGTGTCGAGCACGACGAACGCGCCGGCGCCGAGACTCGTGACCGCCGCCCAGATGCGGGCCCGGCGCAGCGCATCCCCGCTCACCTCGGATGCCGGCACGAAGCACCCACGCGCCACTCGCAGCCACCGACCCGACCGGCACAGGTGCCGAATCCGATCCCGGCTGTAACCGGCGGCCAACGCCTGGGCGACGGTCACCACCCCGTCGCACCCCAGCACGTCAAACTCGCCCATCCGGCCAGCCTGCCGCCGCCCCGGTTCCCGGGCGACCCCCTGTGGACAACCACCCCAGCCCTGTGGACAACCGCCCCACCTGTGCCGGTGATCAAGAAGTTTGCGTCAAGTTCAGGCCGAATCCAGACGCAAACTTCTTGATCACCGAGGCGGAAGCAGGGGGCGGTGGGGGGTTAGGGGAGGAGGGGGTGGCGGACTACGTTTTCTTCTCGGCCGGGGCCTACGCCCACCACGCTGACGCGGGTGCCGGTGATCTCTTCGATCCTGGCGATGTAGCGGCGGGCGTTCTCGGGGAGGTCGGCTTCAGTGCGCGCCTTGGTGATGTCTTCCCACCAGCCGTCGAGCTCTTCGTAGATCGGCTTGGCGTGGTGGAAGTCGGTCTGGCTCATCGGCATGTCGTCGAAGCGCTCGCCGTTGATCTCGTACCCGACGCAGATCGGCACCTTCGCCATGCCGGTGAGCACGTCCAGCTTGGTGACCACCAGGTCGGTGACGCCGTTGAGGCGGCAGGCGTACCGGGCGACGACGGCGTCGAACCAGCCGCAGCGGCGCTCCCGGCCGGTCGTGGTGCCGTACTCGTGGCCGATCTTGCGCAGGTGCTGGCCGTTGTCGTCGAACAGCTCGGTCGGGAACGGCCCGGAGCCGACCCGGGTGGTGTACGCCTTGCTCACCGCGATCACCCGGTTGATCGCCGTGGGCGGGATGCCCGCGCCCACGCACGCCCCACCGGCCGTCGGGTTCGACGAGGTCACGAAGGGGTAGGTGCCGTGGTCCATGTCGAGCATGGTGGCCTGGGCGCCCTCCAGCAGCACGGTCTCGCCGCGGTCCAGCGCGTCCCAGAGCATCACCCGAGTCTCCGCGATGTACGGCTTGAGTCGCTCCGCGTACTGGAGGTACTCCTCGATCGTCGCGTCGACGTCGATCGCCTTGCGGTTGTAGATCTTGAACAGCAGCTGGTTCTTCTCGCGCAGCGCGAGTTCCAGCTTCTTGCGCAGGATGCCCGGGTCGAGCAGGTCCTGGAGCCGGATGCCCATCCGGGCGACCTTGTCGCCGTACGCCGGGCCGATGCCCCGACCGGTGGTGCCGATCCGCGAGCTGCCGAGGTAGCGCTCGACCACCCGGTCCAGCGCCCGGTGGTGCGGCATGATCAGGTGCGCGTCGCCGGAGATACGCAGCCGGGAGACGTCCACGCCGCGCTCGGCGAGCCCGTCGATCTCGGCCAGCAGCACCTTCGGGTCGACCACCACGCCGTTGCCGATGACGATCATCGCGCTCGGCGAGAGCGCCCCGGACGGCATCAGGTGCAGCGCGTACTTCTGCCCGTCCGGAGTGATCACCGTGTGACCGGCGTTGTTGCCGCCGGAGTAGCGCACGACGTAGTCGACCCGCTCACCCAGCAGGTCGGTAACCTTGCCCTTGCCCTCGTCGCCCCACTGAGCGCCGATGAGCACGATCGCTGGCATCTTCTCCGCCTCCAGAAGGCTCGGGTGCCAGGTGGCGACCGGTTGGCGAGCCCGGGGTGTCAGGCTAACAAGTAGTGACGGCGGGACCGGCAGGGGTCGCGTCGAGAGGCAGGAGGCTCGGAGTGTACGACGTGGTGCTGCTCACCCTCGGCTCGGAGCGGGACGCTCCCGGTGGGGGCTGCGGCAGCGGCGGAGCCTGCTGCGGTGGCGCGACCGACGCGGCCGGCGCGGAAGCGCCGAAGCCGACCGAGGAGCGCTGCGAGACGCCGCGCGTACCGGTGCTGGCCTGCGCGGACGCGCTGACCGCCCGGGGCGCCCGGGTGGAGACCGTCACCGCCCGCTCGGACGCCGAGATCGACGAGGTGCTGGCCCGGCTCGACGCCCCCGCCCGCCCCGACGGCCTCACCTGGCCCGACCCCGACTCCAAGACCCGGCTGGTCGTCGCCACGGCCAGTGACGCACAGTTGCGCGCCGTGGCTGCGCCGGCTGGTCCGGCGGTACGCCCCACCGCCCAGCCGCCGCCCGGCGGACCTGGCCCGGCAACCGCACCGGTGCCGGACCTGCCGCCGATCGGCCTACTCCCGCTCGAC
>NZ_JAEVHN010000026.1:0-24820 GCF_016803375.1 Micromonospora sp. 4G55 | reverse complement strand
GCACCACCCCGGGGGCGCTCCACCGCATCCCCAGGTCCCCTCGACGGTGCGGGCCCGCCACAGCGTCCCGGCGACCTCCCGGCCCGGCCCGTCGGCCCGCTCGTCGGGGGTGAGCACCGAGTACACGTCGGTGGTGGCCCCACCGACGTCCACCACCGCCAGGTCACCACCGAGGGTGTCGGCGAGCACCTCCACCCCGGTCAGCACCGCGTCCGGGGTGGCCGCGCGCACCAGCCGCGCGAACCGGGTACCCCGCGACAGGCGCTTGCCGCCGATGACGTGCCGCAGGAACACCTCCCGGATCGCCGCCCGCGCCGACGCCGGGGCCAGCACCCCGATGCGCGGCAGCACGTTGTCCGCCGCCGTCACCGGCACGCCCGCCCCGGCCAGCAGCGCGGACAGCTCGTCGCGGACCGCGACGTTGCCGGCCAGCACCACCGGCACCCGCCAGCGGGCCTTCGCCAACCGGGTCGCGTTGTGCGTCAACGTGTCGGCGTCCCCACCGTCGGTGCCACCGACCAGCAGCACCACGTCCGGGCGGGCCGCCCGCAACGCCGCCAGCTCCGCCGCGCCGAGCCGGCCCGCGGCCACGTGCACCACGTTCGCGCCCGCCGACAACCCCACCCGCCGACCCGCCTGCGCGGTGACCAACGGCTCGTAGCCCACCACCGCCAGGCGCAACCCACCACCGGCCGACGAGCACGCGTACCACGGCAGGTCCCGCACCCCGAGCCCGGCGGTGGCCGCGCCGACCGCGCGTCCAGGCCGTGCAGCACGTCCGTGCCGACCGTGGTCGGCGCCGACGCCGCCGCGACCAGCGCGGCGCCGTCGAGGTCCACCACCGCGACCTTCGTGTACGTGGACCCGACGTCGGCGCAGACGGCGAGGGTCACGCCGGCGGCGGGACGACCACGGTGCCGGTCGCGGTGACCGCCACGATCGGCGGGTCCAGCACCTCCGCCGCCGACTCCGACCGGTCCGGACGACCCCGGCACACCACCCGCGCCTCGAAGTCGATCGTGCGGCTGCGGGTGCCCACCCGGGTCACCGTCGCGGCCACCTCCAGCACGTCCCCGGCCTTCATCGGCGCCTTGAACTGCACATCCGAGTACGACGCGAACAACCCCTCGTCGCCGTCGGTGCGGATGCACACCTCCGTCGCCACGTCCCCGAACAACCCCAGCGCGTACGCCCCGTCGACCAGGTTCCCCGCGTAGTGGGCGTGCGAGTACGGCACATACCGGCGGTGGGTGACGGTCAGCCCGACCCGGGAATCACTCATGCCTTCGCCTTCCTGCTCGTGATCAGCGCGTGCACCAGGTAGCTGGCCACCTCACCCGGGGTGGTGCCCCGGCCGAAGATCCGGTCCACACCCAGCTCGCCGGTCATCGTCTCGTCGAACCGCGGCCCGCCCACGATCAGCAGCGGCCGCTTCCCCGCCGGCATCGCCTCGCGGAACGCCGCGGACATCTCCCGCGTGTTGTGCAGGTGCGCGTCGCGCTGCGTCACCACCTGCGACACCAACACCGCGTCGGCCTTCTCCACCCGGGCCGCCTCCACCAGCTCCGGCACGCTGACCTGCGCGCCGAGGTTGGTGACCTTCAACTCCCGGTAGTACTCCAGGCCCTTCTCCCCCGCGATGCCCTTGACGTTGAGGATCGCGTCGATGCCCACGGTGTGCGCGTCCGTGCCGATGCACGCCCCCACCACCGACAACTTGCGGCGCAACCGCTGCTTCACCACCGCGTTGACCTCCTTGGCGCTCAGCAGCGGGAAGTCCCGCTCCACCACCTGCACCGCGGACAGGTCCACCAGATGGTTCACCCGCCCGTACACCACGAAGAAGGTGAACCCGTCACTCATCGGCTTGGCGTGCACCAGCATCGCCGGGTCGATGCCCATCTTGTTGGCCAGCTGGATCGCCGCGCCCTCGGCCCGCTTGTCGTGCGGCACCGGCAACGTGAACGACACCTGCACCATGCCGTCACCGGTGGTGTCCCCGTACGGCCGGACGATCTTCTTCTCCGCCGCGGCCGTCACGCGCGGTCCCCTTCCAGGATCTCGGTGGCCGGGTTGTAGTAGTCGGCGTCGTGGGCGGCCACCCCGGCCAGGCCCTTGCCCCGGTCCGCGGGCCGCTTCATGATCCCGAACGTGCCCTCGGCGATCGCCGTCAACAGCGACTGGTCACCGATGCGCTCCAGCAGATCCAGCGCCTCACCCAGCACCCGGTTGGCGCGCTGCTGGATGAACCCGCCCGGCGCCGGCACGAAGTCCTCGTGCAGCCCACCGGCCGCGCCCAGCACGTACCGCACGTTCTGCAGGGCGATGTCCCGGTCCGACAGCCACGGCGTCACCACCGCCTCGGTCATCATCCCCACCAGCAGGATGCCCTGCCCGGTCATGGTGCCCACCAGGTTGAAGAACCCGTCGAGCAGATTGCCGCGGAACACGTCCCCGGTCATGTGCTTCGTCGGCGGCATCCACTTCAACGGCGCGTCCGGGAACAACTCCCGCGCCAGCAGCGCGTGCGCCAACTCCAACCGGAACGACTCCGGCAGATCCGGGTTGATCTCGAACGCGTGCCCCAGCCCCAACTGCCAGTCGGCCAACCCCGCCTCGTGCGCGAAGAACTCGTTGAGCAGCTGCGACACCGTCACCGTGTGCGCCTCGTCCACCGCGTCGGCGGTGGTCAGGTAGTTGTCCTCACCGGTGTTGATGATGATTCCCGCCCGGGCGTGCACCTGCCGGGAGAACCGCTGGTCCACGAACGTGCGGATCGGGTTGATGTCGCGGAACAGGATCCCGTACATCGAGTCGTTGAGCATCATGTCCAGCCGCTCCAGGCCGGCCAGGGTCGCCATCTCCGGCATGCACAGACCCGACGCGTAGTTCGTCAGCCGCACGTACCGGCCCAGCTCCTTCGACGTCTCGTCCAACGCCGCCCGCATCAACCGGAAGTTCTCCTGCGTGGCGTACGTGCCGGCGAAACCCTCCCGGGTCGCGCCCTCCGGCACGTAGTCCAGCAGCGACTGCCCCGTCGACCGGATCACCGCGATGACGTCCGCGCCGGCCCGCGCCGCGGCCTGCGCCTGCGGGATGTCCTCGTAGATGTCACCGGTGGCCACGATCAGGTAGATCCACGGCCGCTGCGCCGGATCCCCCAACCGCTTCACCAGCCGGTCCCGCTCGGCGCGCCGCCGGTCGATCTGCCGGACACCCGCCCCGACCGCCTTGCGGGCGGCCTTGCGGGCGGCGGTGGCCGCCTTTCCGGTGGGCTGGGTGAAGCGCACCGACCCGGCCGCCGCCTTCTGCGCCAGCAACGTCGCGTCGCTGATCTGCTCCCGCGCCAGCGCGTCGAACACCGGCGCCGCCACCCCGTGCCCCAGCCCGACGTCGGCGACCACCGCGTCGACCAGCCGGTTCACCCACGGAATGCCGTCCGGGTCCGCGCCGGTCACCCCGGCCAGCCGCAGCACCGCCCGCTCCACCGACACCGTCGTGTGGCTACGCGCCAGATCCACCACCGGCTGCCCGGCGCGGCGCGCCAACTCCCGCGCCCGCGCCACCAGCACCGGATCCAGGTCGAGCTTGCCCGTCACGCCGTCACCCCGGCCCCGCTCACCGCCGGCGCGACCCGCGCCCGTGCTGCCTCGATCCTTCGCTCGCTCACGCCGACCCTTCCTCATAGATGACCTCACCGCGCAGCACCGTGCGCCGGCACACCGGCAACGGCGTCGGATCCTGCGGACCCCGCAGCTCCGGGTCCTCGGCCTGCAACACCGGCAGACCCCGCTCCACCCCCGCCGGCGTCGACCACACCGCGAACGTCGCCGGCGCCCCCCAACGCCAGCACACCCTCGTTGTCGAGGTGCACCGCCCGCCAGCCACCCCGGGTGTGCGCCGCGAACGCCGCCCGCGCACTCATCCGCTGCACCGGGTTGTGGTGCGCCGCCGCCGCCCGCACCGAACCCCACGGGTCCAGCGGCGTCACCGGCGAATCCGACCCGAACGCCAACGCCACCCCGACCGCGTGCATCGCCCCCATCGGGTTCGACTCCAACGACCGGTCCAACCCCAGGCGCGCCTCGTACATCCGGCCCGCGCCACCCCACAACCGGTCGAACGCCGGCTGCATGCTCGCCACGATCCCGTACTCCACGAACCCGGCGATCAGCCGCTTGTTCATGATCTCCGCGTGCTCCACCCGGTGCCGGGCCGCCCGCACCCGGTCCGTGCCCAGCTTCTCCGCCGCCGCCGCGAACCCCTGCAACACCGTCGAGATCGCCGCGTCCCCGATCGCGTGGAACCCGCCCTGCATCCCGTGCGCCGCACAGTCCAGCAGGTGGTCACGCACCTCGTCCGCGGTGACGTACCCGTGCCCGCAGGTGCCCGGCTCCCCGTCCAGGTACGCCGACGACACGTGCGCCGTCCGCGACCCCCAACGCCCCGTCGGCGTACAGGTCCCCGCCCGCCCCCACCGCACCCATGTCCCGGGCCTTCGCCGCGCCGAGCAGCTCACCCCAGTACCCGTACACCTCCGGCACCCCGTCCCCCGGAGACCGCCAACAGGCCGGTGAAATCCGACTCGTCCGACGTGCCGGGACCACCGCACTCGTGCACCGCGGCGATCCCCAGCGACGCCGCGTGCCGCAACGCCGCCCGCTGCGCGGCCCACCCGCTGCGCCGGCGACACCGAACCCAACGCCGCCTCCCGCCACCACGTGGTGCGCGTCCCGCCGCAACCACCCCGACGCGTCGTACCCGGCCACCCGCGCCGCCTGCGGCACGCCGCCAGCAGCGCCGCCGACACCAACGCCGAATGGATCGACGCCTGCGACAGGTACACCCGCCGACCGCCGGCCGCCCGGTCCAGCGCCGCCGCGCTCCGGCAACTGCGGCACCGGCCAGTTCGACTCGTCCCAGCCGTGCCCCAGCACCACCGCGTCCGACGGCAACCCCGCCGCGAACGCCGCCACCGCATCCAGCAGCCCCGCCGCCGACCGCACCGCGGACAGGTCCAACCCCGACAACGCCAACCCCGTGTCCGTGGCGTGCACGTGCGCGTCCACGAACGCCGGCGTCACCAGCGCACCGTCCAGCTCCACCACCCGGTCGGCGGCCGGCGCGTCCCGGTCCGCCCCCAACCAGGCGATCCGGCCGTCGGTCACCAGCAGGGCCGTCGCGCTCGGATCGGCCGGACAGTGCAGCACGCCGCCGCGGTACAGGATCGAGGGGTTCGTCATGGCACTCAGTCTGCCGCCAGCCGGGACTCGAACAGAGCGCGGACCCCCGGCTCCGACCGCAGCAGACCCAGCGCCAGCTCCGCGTGACCCGGCACGTACCCGTTGCCCACCAGCATCGTCACGTCCGCCGCCAGGCCCTCCGCGCCCAACGCCGCCGCCGCGAAGCTCGTCGCCATCGAGAAGAAGATCACCGTGCCGCCGTCCGCCGTGGCCAGCACCGCCCCGTGCTCGCAACCCGGCACGTCCACGCAGACCACCGTCACGTCCGCCGGCACCCCCACGCGCCCGACGTCACCGCCGTCGACAACGCCACCGGATCCCGGGCGTCGGCCAACGCGACCACCGAGGCCAGCCCGGCGCCGGTCAGCGCGTCGCGCTCCGCCGCCACCGGCACCACCCCGACGGTACGACCCGCGCCCGCCCGCCGCGCCGCGGCGAGGGACAGCGACCCGCTCTTGCCGGCTCCACCGATCACCGCCACGGTCACCGGCGTCGGATCGTTCTCGCGCTGCCTGCGCGCCACGTGCTCCGCGACGACCCGGCCGGTCAGCGCCGGCGCCCCGCACACGTCCAGCACCGCCAGGGACAGCTCCGGGTGCAGGTCCGCCGGCAGCACCGCCGCGATCGACCGGGCGAACAGGATCGCGTACCCGTCGCACGGCACCTGCTCGCTGCGCCCGTCCCAGCGGGCCAGCCCGTCGAGGATCCTCAGCGGGGTCAGGGTCAGCGACACCAGGGTCGCCACCCGGTCACCGGCCGTCAGCTCCAGCGGCGACCGCCGGCCGACCTCCTCCACGGTGCCGATCAGCATGCCGCCCGACCCGGTCACCGGGTTCTGCATCTTGCCCCGGGCGGTGATGATCTCCAGCACCTCGGCGCGGACCTTCTCCCCGTCGCCGCCGTGCTTCTCCGACAACTGCCGGAAGCTCGCCGCGTCCAGGTTCAGCCGCTCGACCCGGATCCGCACCTCGTTCGGCGCGATCCGCGGGTCGGCGTCCAGCCGCCACGCCGCCTGCGGCAGCACCCCCGCCGGTTCCACAACGCGGTGCAGACCCACCGGTGACGTCACGCCGACCTCCCCTGTCAGCCGCGTGAAGCCCCGGCCTGGGCTCGCATCGCGGGAAAACTTCCGGCAGACTAATTTCTTCACCGGATATTTTCCAGTAGCCTACGGGCCGCTGATCATCTGCACCAACACGCACCGAGGAGGGGCCGTGACCCAGACCCAACCGGTTGAGACCATCCCTCAACCCCGTCACGCCCCGGTCGCGACGCCGACCGCCGGGCAGCCGTACGAATACCGCCGCAGCCCCCTGGTCGAACCCGACTGGACCCGCTTCCCCGGCTGGCGCCACGTCACCCGCGACCAGTGGGAGAACGCCCAGTGGCAGCGCGTCAACTGCGTCAAGAACATCAAGCAGCTGCGCACCGTCCTCGGCGACCTCGTCGACGAGACCTTCTACGACGACCTCGCCGCCGACCAGAGCGCCCTGGCCACCATGTCGATGCTGGTGCCGCCGCAGATGCTCAACACCATGGTCCCGTTCGCCCCGATGACCACCGAGGCGTTCCTCGCCGACCCCGTGCGGCGCTACATGATCCCCGTCGCCTCCGACCGGCGCACCGACTGGCCGTCACACCCGTACGCCAGCCGCGACTCGCTGCACGAGCACGACATGTGGGTCGCCGAGGGCCTCACCCACCGCTACCCCACCAAGGTCCTCGCCGAGCTGCTCTCCACCTGCCCGCAGTACTGCGGGCACTGCACCCGGATGGACCTGGTCGGCAACTCCACCCCGGCCGTCGACAAGCTCAAGCTCACCCTCAAGCCCGTCGACCGCTACGACGCCCACATCGCCTACCTCAAGGCCCACCCCGGCGTCCGCGACGTGGTGGTCTCCGGCGGTGACGTGGCCAACGTGCCGTGGCGCAACCTCGAGTCGTACCTGATGCGGCTGCTGGAACTGGAGACGGTCCGCGACATCCGGCTCGCCACCAAGGCCCTGATGGGCCTGCCGCAGCACTGGCTCCAGCACGACGTCGTCGAGGGCCTGGAGCGGGTCGCCCGCACCGCCGCCCGACGCGGCGTCAACCTGGCCATCCACACCCACGTCAACCACGCCCAGTCGATCACCCCACTGGTCGCTAAGGCCGCCCAGACCGCCCTCGACGTCGGCGTCCGCGACGTCCGCAACCAGGGCGTGCTGATGCGCGGGGTCAACGCCACCGCCCCCGACCTGCTCGACCTCTGCTTCGCCCTGCAGGGCGAGGCGGGCATCCTGCCGTACTACTTCTACATGTGCGACATGATCCCCAACGCCGAGCACTGGCGGGTCCCCGTCTGGCACGCCCAGCAGCTCCAGCACGACATCATGGGCTACCTGCCCGGCTACGCCACCCCGCGGATCGTCTGCGACGTCCCCTTCGTCGGCAAGCGCTGGGTGCACATGCTCACCGAGTACGACCGCGAACGCGGCATCTCGTACTGGACCAAGAACTACCGCACCTCCATCGAGTCCGCCGACCTGGAGGCGCTCAACAAGCGCTACGCCTACTACGACCCGATCGACACCCTGCCCGAGGGCGGGCAGCAGTGGTGGGTCGCGCACCGCGACGACTGAACGGCACCCGCACCACCTCGTCGCCGCCCCGCCGGCGACCGAGGGTGCGGCGTAGCCGATCCGGGAAACCCCGGCACGACGCGCTGACTACCCTGCACCCATGGGACCCGCGCGAGACGACGCCGACACCGCCGACCGGGCCACCCCCGTCGAGGTCTTCTTCGACGTCGTCTTCGTCCTCACCATCACCCAACTCGCCCACCTGCTCGAGGACCACCTCGACTGGACCGGCCTCGGCAGCACCGTCCTGATCCTCGGCCTGCTCTGGTACCTCTACAGCGGCTACGCCTGGCTCACCAACCACGTGCCACCGCGCCGGCCCGCCCGCAAACTCCTCCTCTTCGGCGGGATGGCCGGCTTCCTGCTCACCGCCGTCGCCATCCCCGACGCCTTCACCGGCAGCGGCCTGCTCTTCGGCATCGGCTACCTCGTCGTGGTCACCGTCCACCTGACGCTGTTCAGCCAGAGCACCGCCCGCGCCGGCGTACGCCGGCTTGCCCCCTACAACCTCGGCGCCGCCCTGCTCGTCCTCGCCGCCGGCCTGCTCTCCGGACCCGCCGTGTACGCCCTCTGGGCCGCCGCCGTCTTCGTCCAGACAGCGCTGCCCTACCTGCTTCCCGGCCACTCGTGGCTCGGCGTCGCCGCCAGTTTCCGCATCGTCCCGACCCACTTCGTCGAACGGCACGGCCTGCTCGTCATCGTCGCCCTCGGCGAGACCGTGGTCACCATCGGCATGGGCGCGCCCCTGAACCACCTCACCCCCAGCACCGCGGGCGCTATCGTGCTGGCCCTCGCGCTCCCCGCCGCCCTCTGGTGGACCTACTTCACCGAGGCCGGCGCCGGCGAGGCAATCCTCGACCGCGCCGAACCCGGCGCCCGGAGCCGACTGTCCGCCCGCGTCTACATCCTCAGCCACTTCGTCCTGCTGCTCGGCATCATCGCCACCGCCACCGGCCTGCACGCCACCGTCGCCCATCCCGACGCCCCGACCGGTTGGCCGGCCGCGCTCGCCCTCTCCGGTGGAGTGGCCCTCTTCCTGGTCGGCATCGCCGACATCCGCCGCGTCGTCCACCACGGCCGCCCGGCCAGCCGCCTGGTCACCGCGGCCCTGGTCCTGGTCACCGTCCCGATCGCGCCTACGTCAACGCCACCCTGCACCTGGTCATCGTGATCGCCTCGGTGACCGCGATGCTGGTCGTCGACGGCCACCACGCCGGCGGCCAGGGGCGACCGGTCAGCCGCGCGGCGCGTACATGATCACGGCGACCCCGAGCAGGCAGATCGCCGCGCCGGCCAGGTCCCACCGGTCCGGCCGGAACCCGTCCACCAGCACCGCCCAGCCCAGCGACCCCGCCACGAACATCCCGCCGTACGCGGCCAGGATCCGGCCGAAGTGCGGATCCGGCTGGAACGTGGCCACGAAGCCGTAGCAGCCGAGCGCGATCACCCCGGCCGCGATCCACCACAGGCCGCGGTGCTCCCGCCAGCCCTGCCAGACCAGCCACGCCCCGCCGATTTCGGCGAGCGCGGCCAGGGCGAACAGCAGCAGGGACCGGGCGACCGTCACGCCCCACGCTAACCGAGCGGTCCCCGGGGCATCCCCGGGGACCGCTCGCCACGCGCCTGGATCAGCGGAACGTGTCGCGCGCCCGGCGACGGGCGTCCCTGGGGTCCCCGCCCGTCTGTCGGGCCCGGGCGGTGCTCTGCTCGGTGGCGCCCTCGCCGCGCATCGGCTCGTTGTCGGTGACGTCGCCGATCCGCTCCTTCGCGACGCCGGTGAGCTGCTGGGCCTTGTTCTTCGCCTTCTCCGTGAAGCTCATGTCGCCTCCTGCTGCTCCGGCGGTGCGCGAGGCGCTCTCGCCCCGCTTCCCCGGTGCGTCCCCGGCCACCAGGACCCGAAACGGCGCCTCTCCTGGTCGCGGCTCTGTTGGGCCGTGACCAGGGTCGCGCCGCGTAAGGCATCCTAGGATACTGATCTGAGCGGGTGCCTGAAGGCGTCATCCCGGCAGGCGCTGGCGCGGTGACCGCGCCAGGTTGGGCACGTGCCGCCCCGACCGGGACTGACGCGCGCAGCCGCACTGCGGCGGCCAGGAGGCGGCACGCGATGATTCGCGCCCTGTGCCCTACTGCCGCGACCGCCGGGGACGCCGATCCGCTGCGGCAACGCATGGCCCTCGCACCGCGCCGCCCGGAAGACCTCCCCCGGCATATCGCTGGCTTCTCGGACTCGCTCGACCCGCACGCCGCCCGCCGTGTGGTCTCGCCCCCACCCCCTAGGCCGTCCTAGGACAATAGGTGGGTTCGTCACTGTCCGGCCGACGGCGTCCGGTACTGGTTGACTGGAGGCATGAGCGAGATCCTCCTCGTCCGGCACGGCGAGACCACCTGGAGCGCCAGCCGTCAACACACCTCGTACACCGATCTGGAGCTGACCCCCGACGGCGAGCGGCAGTCCCGCGCACTCGGCGGGGTGCTCGTCGGCCGGCGATTCGCCCGGGTGCTGTCCAGCCCGCGCAGACGCGCCCTGGCCACTGCGCAGCTCGCCGGTCTCACCGTGGACGAGCTGGACGAGGACCTGGTCGAGTGGAACTACGGCGAGTACGAGGGCCGCACCACGGTGGACATCCACACCGAAGATCCGCACTGGAACATCTGGACCGACGGCTGCCCCGGCGGCGAGACGCCCGCACAGGTGGGCGAACGGGTCGACCGGTTGCTCGACCGGGTCACTCCCCTGCTCGACCACGGCAGCGTCGCCCTGGTCGGGCACGCGCACAACCTACGGGTCGTGGGCGCCCGCTGGATCGGACTGCCCCCGTCCGCCGGCGGAAAGCTCCGGCTGGACACCGCCACGATCAGTGTCCTCGGGCACGAGCACGGACGCCGCGTCATCCTCCGCTGGAACGGCGGCTGACCGGCCCGCTCAGCCAGCCTCCCCGTTGGTGCGGGGCCGTACCCGGCTCCGTGGGTCGAGGTCGATCTTCGGCGGTCGCCCCTCGTACGGGGTGGAGAGCACCACGGTGGTGCGGGTGGTGACGTTGGCCGCGGTGCGGATCTCCTGGAGCACCCGCTCCAGATCGGCCGGGCCGGCCACCCGCACCAGCAACAGGTAGAAGTCCTCCCCCGCCACCGAGTAGCAGGAGTCGATCTCGGGCAGGTGGGCCAGCCGCTCCGGCGCGTCGTCCGGCTGCGACGGGTCGAACGGGCGGATCGCCACGAAGGCGGTCAGCGGCAGGTCCAGCGCCTCGAACGAGACCCGGGCGGCGTAGCCGTTGATCACCCCGCGCTGCTCCAGCCGGCGGACCCGCTGGTGCACCGCGGAGACCGACAGCCCCACCTTCTCCGCCAGATCCGTGTACGACAGCCGACCGTCAACGGTCAGCGCGGCGACGATGGCGCGGTCGATCTCCTCCACGGCGTGCAACCTACCGGGTGTCGGCCCGAGGTGCGACGACCGGCCGGCCGCGGTCACGCTGGGCGGGCCGTCCGGTCGCGCACCGCATCGGCCGCGTAGTTCAGCACCTCGGCCAGGTCCTCCTCGTCGAGGAAGGGCAGGTCGGTGAGGATGTCGGTCACGGACATCCCCTCCGCCATCATCGCCAGCAGGGTGGCCACCGGGATCCGGGACTGCCGCACGCAGGGCGCGCCGCCCATCACCTCGGGGTCGACGGTGATCCGGGGGAAGTCCACCGGCACAGGGTAGTGCGGTGCACGCTATGTCCGTCGAGTTGATGCCGGTAGGAAATGTCGCCGAGGTGTTGCCTCCCGGCTCCGTAAACGGTTGAGGTCCTTGTGCACGCGCCCTCCGCGCGGGTGCGGCAGGTGGTCGGCCGCTGGGGCACGATCGAACCGCTCGATCAGGACAGCTGCCGGCTCACCATGACCTCGACCTCCCTCGACTGGCCGACGCAGGCAGTGGGCAACGTGGGCGCCGAGTTCACGGTCCTGGGGCCGCCGGAGTTCGCCGCGCACCTCCAGGAGTGGGGCGCCCGCTTCATCCGGGCCACCCGCGCACCCGCACCTTCCTCGCCGTGGTACCGCGACGTTCGTGGCAGCGGGCGAGGCAGTGGAAGGCGGAGAAGGGAAGCTTCCCTGGCCGCCGTCACTCGGCCGCCTCGCGGCGTCCTATGAGGAGGATCTTTCCCCGGCAGTCCAGTCGCGGACGAGTGCGGCGAAACCCACCGGCCGTTCCATCGACGGCAGGTGCGCGACGTCAGCCCAATCCACCCGCCGGACCCGGGGCGCACCGGCGCACACGCGGCGGGCGGCGTCGTGGGTGGTGTCCAGATCGTGTCCGCCGACGAGTACCAGCACCGGCAGGTCCAGCTCGCCCAGCCGCTCCAGGGCCGGCGGCTCCAGCTCCGCCTCGTCGACCTCGCCCCACGAGTCCGCGATCTCGAACGCACCGCGCTGCATCAGCCGGACGGCGGACACCACCGACGGCTCGACCTCGGCAACGCTGCGGCCCGGGCCGGCGACCCAGGTGGTCACGTTGGCCTCGACCGCAGCATGGAGATCGCCGTTGGCCAGGGCCGCCTTCTCGGCGTCGAAGAAGCGGCGCAGGTCGGGCGTCAGCTCGGCCAGGAGGCTGCCACCGGGCGGGCACAGCAACAGCGACTGCACCAGATCGGGCCGGGTCAGGGCGACCTCCGTGGCCACGCCCGAACCGAACGAGGCGCCGACCAGGTGGCACCGCGTGAGGCCCAGATGCTCCAGCGTCGAGAGGACGTCGGCGACGTGGTCGAGCGCCCCGTTCGGCCGGGTCGTCGACTCGCCGAAGCCGCGCAGGTCGACCCGGACGACCGTGCGGTCGGCCGCCAGGTCGCCCCAGATCGGATCCCACATGCGCCGGTCGGCGATGCCCGCGTGGATGAAGACGACGGGCAGCCCGCCCTCCTGCGCCGCGCTGTGGTCGTACGCGATGCCGGACGGGGTGTACGACGTGGCAGTCATTGGTCTCCTGGGCTGTTCAGGGCGTCGAACCAGCGATTCAACCGTGGCCGCCAGCCGATGGCCGACCATCGTGCGCCGGTGGAGAACTTGGTCACTCGCGGCCACGACCCGCGGGACACCACCTAGCCCTTCGCCAGCGCCCGGGAGATCACCAGCCGCTGGATCTGGTTGGTGCCCTCGACGATCTGGAGCACCTTCGCCTCCCGCATGTACCGCTCCACCGGGTGGTCGGCGACGTATCCGGCGCCGCCGAGCACCTGCACCGCGTCGGTGGTCACCCGCATCGCCACGTCGGTGGCGAAGAGCTTCGCCTTCGCCGCCTCGATCGAGTACGGCCGGCCAGCGTCGCGCAGCCGGGCGGCGGAGAGCGTCAGCGCCCGGGCGGCGGAGATCTGCGTGGCCAGGTCGGCGAGGTTGAAGCCGAGCCCCTGGAAGTCGATGATCGCCTGGCCGAACTGCCGCCGTTCCTTCGCGTAGCCGACCGCGTAGTCGAGGGCGGCCTGGGCCAGCCCGACCGCGCAGGCGGCGATGCCGAGCCGGCCGGAGTCCAGGGCCGACATGGCGATGGTGAAGCCCATGCCCTCGCCGCCGATCAGCCGGTCGGCGGGCACCCGGGCGTCGTCGAAGGCGATCTGCGCGACCGGGGAGGCGTGCAGGCCCATGGTCCGTTCGGCGGCCTGCGGGTGCAGGCCCGGGGTGTTCCGGTCGGCCAACAGGCAGGAGATGCCCTTCGGGCCGGGGCCGCCGGTGCGGCAGAAGATGTTGTAGAAGTCCGCGACCCGGGCGTGCGTGATCCACGCCTTGGTGCCGGAGACGACGTACGAGTCACCGTCGCGGACGGCCTTCGTGGTCATCGCCGCCGCGTCCGAGCCACCCTGCGGCTCGGAGAGGCAGTACGCCCCGAGCAGTTCCCCGCCGATCATGTCGGGCAGCAGCTTGCGCTGGGCGTCGTTGCCGAACTGGGCCACCGGGTAGCAGGACAGGGTGTGCACGCTGACCGCCTCGGCCACGGCGAGCCAGCGGCTGGCCAGGATCTCCAGCACCTGGAGATAGACCTCGTACGGCTGGGCGGCGCCGCCGTGCTCCTCGGCGTAGGGCAGGCCGAGCAGGCCGGCCCGGCCCAGGGTGCGCAGCACCTCCCGGGGGAACTCGGCGCGCTCCTCAACCCGGCGGCCCGGGGGGCCAGCTCGCGGTCGGCGAGTTCGGTGGCGAGGTCGAGCAGGTCGTGGGCCTCGTCGGTGGGGAGGATCCGGTCGACAGTCATAGCGCGATGAGCTCCGTGGGGGTGGTGTTGAGCCGGTGCACGCCGTCCGTCGTGCAGACGACGATGTCCTCGATGCGGGCGCCGTGTCGGCCCGCGAGGTAGATGCCGGGTTCGATGGAGAACGCCATGCCGGGCTCCAACGGCCGGGAGTTGCCGGCGACGACGTACGGCTCCTCGTGCCCGTCCAGGCCGATGCCGTGGCCGGTGCGGTGCAGGAAGGCGGCGCCGTACCCGGCGGCGGTGATCAGCTCGCGGGCGGCCGCGTCGACCGCCTCGGCGGTGACGCCGGGCCGGACCGCGGCCACGGCGGCGCGCTGCGCCGCGTGCAGCACCCGGTAGTAGTCGGTGAACTCGGCCGGGGCGCGCCGCCGGCGAGGTAGGTGCGGGTCGAGTCGGAGCAATAGCCCGAGGGCATGGTGCCGCCGATGTCGACGACGACCGGTTCGCCGGCCTGGATCGGGCGGTCCGAGGTGCCGTGGTGCGGGCTGGCACCGTTCGGCCCGGCGGCGACGATGACGAAGTCCACGGTCGCGTGGCCGGCGGCGCGGATGGCCGCGGCGATGTCGGTGGCGACCTCGGCCTCGGTGCGCCCCCGGCCGCAGCCACTCACCCATCCGGGCGTGCACCGCGTCGATCGCGGCGCCCGCCTCCGCCAGGGCGGCGATCTCGGCGGGCGACTTGCGCACCCGCAGCTCGCGCAGCACCTCTCCGGCCAGCCGCTGGGTCGCCCCGGGCAGCGCGGCGCGCAGTGCGAGGACCTGCTCGGCCCACATCCGGTCGGCCAGCCCGAGCGCCGCGACCGGTCCGCCGAGGGCGGCGGTGACCAGCGGGTACGGGTCGGTGCCGTCGGCGTGGTCGACGATGCGCACGCCGGTGGCCGGCGCCGGGGACGCCTCGGCCGCCGGACGTTCCAGGGTGGGGACGATCAGGATCGGCTCGCCCTCGGCGGGCAGCACCAGGCAGGTCAGCCGCTCCCCCGCGTGCGCGTCGTAGCCGGTCAGGTAGCGCAGGTCGGAACCGGGGGTGAGCAGCAGCGCGTCCAGGCCGGCGGCGGCGGTGGCGCGGCGCGCGGCGGTCAGCCGGTCGGGCGGATACAGCTCGGCGGTTCCCACCCCGTCAGCTTAACGGTCGTTTGGGCGCTCCCGGGAGTCGGTCGCCGGTTCGGAGTCACCCGCCCCGGGCCGGGCCCGGTGCCGCCGCTCCTGCATGGCGGCGACCAGGAGGACCACGGCGAGCAGGCCGAGCGCCGCTGCCGCGGGCAGCGCGCGACCGAGCGGCAGCAGCGCCAGGATGACGCCCACGAGGGCCACCTGGGCCCGGCGCACGTGGTGCGCGGAGAGCCGCAGGAAGAGCAGCCGCCCGACCAGGAACAGCGTCGTCCCGCCGTACAGGGCGGTGACGCCGGGCCAGCTCATCGACCCGGCGGGCGGCGGCGCGCCGTGCCCGCCGGCGACGCGGGTCAGCACCTCCTCGACGCCGAGCGCGACGTAGATGACGCCGACGACCAGCAGCAGGTGGGAGAGGCTGTAGGCGTCGCTGGCGATCTGGTCCCGGCGGTCCCCCGTCGACAGGTCGAGGGTCCGCTCGGCGGCGGGCGCGACGTGTTCGAAGTAGAGCCACCACAGGCATACGGTCACCGCGAGCCCGACCAGCGCCGCGCCCAGCACGGGCGGCCGGGTCACGGCCGATCCGGCGCCGACACCGGCGGCGACCAGCGACTCGCCCAGCGCGATGATCAGGACCAGCCCGTGCCGTTCGGCGAAGTGGTGCGGGTTGTGCAGCGGCCAGCCACCGCGGAAGGCGTGGGCGAGCCGCTGCCGCCGACCTCGACCGCGAACGCCAGCGCCCAGAGCGCCGACTGCGCCGTGCCGCCGAGGAGCGCGCCGAGCACGAGCGGCAGCCAGCCCGCGGCGCTGGCCGCCGCGAAGACCCGGATCCGGGCGCGCAGGCCCGGCGTCGCCGCCGCCGCCCAGTAGTAGAGCGCCAGGTGCACCGCGCGCAGCACCACGTAGGCCAGCGCCAGCAGCAGCGGACCGCCGGGGCCCGGACCGGGCGACCAGGCCTGCGGCATGACCAGGGCGGCGACGAAGGACGCGGCCATGGCAGCCAGGACACCCGCGCGGACCACGCCGACGTCCGCGCGGGTCTGGTTGCCCAACCACGCGTACGACGACCAGGAGAACCAGAGCAGCACGAGCAGGAGCAGTCCCCGCGCCATGGACTGCGGGGACGGCGGCTGCCCCATGAACGCGATGATCCGGGTGAGGGCGAAGACGAAGACGAGGTCGAAGAAGATCTCGAAGGTGGTGGCCGGATGGTCCCGCGCCACCAGCCCCGGCCGTACGTCGGTGAGCAGGGCCGACACCGCCGTCGGATCGCCGACAGCGGCTCGACGGACGAGCTCTGGCTCGATCGATGTGGTCATGGAGTGTGAGACACCTTCGTTACCGGCGGGTTAACCGCACGCTATCGAGACGTGGGCCACTTTGCATAGGTCACCCTGGGTGCCCGCCCGCCTGCGCAAAGAAGTGTGTTGCGTTCTGCCCGGCCGCCGCGATGTTCCTGATGTCGACGGAGGGAGGGCGCATGGGTGTCGAAGTGGCCGTGCAGGGACTGACCAAGTCCTTTGGTGGCCAACCGGTCTGGTCGGACGTCAGCCTGACCCTGCCGGCGGGCGAGATCTCCGTGCTGCTGGGCCCGTCCGGCACCGGCAAGTCGGTGTTCCTCAAGACCCTGGTGGGGCTGCTCCGGCCCGACGCCGGCTCCATCTGGATCGAGGGCAAGGACCTGCCCCGCCTCTCCGAGCGCGCGCTGTACGAGGTGCGCAAGCTGTTCGGCGTGCTGTTCCAGGACGGCGCGCTGTTCGGCTCGATGAACATCTACGACAACGTGGCGTTCCCGCTGCGGGAGCACACCCGCAAGTCCGAGTCGCAGATCCGCGACGTGGTCAACGAGAAGCTCGACATGGTCGGCCTGGTCGGTGCCGAGAAGAAGCTGCCGGGCGAGATCTCCGGCGGCATGCGCAAGCGGGCGGGGCTGGCTCGCGCGCTGGTGCTCGACCCCCGCATCGTCCTGTTCGACGAGCCCGACTCCGGGCTGGACCCGGTGCGCACCGCGTACCTGAACCAGCTCATCATCGACCTCAACCAGCGGACCGGGGCGACGTTCCTGATCGTCACGCACGACATCAACACCGCGCGTACGGTGCCGGACAACATCGGGCTGATCTACCACGGGCACCTGGCCATGTTCGGGCCGCGGGAGATGCTGCTGTCCAGCACCGAGCCGGTGGTGCGGCAGTTCCTCAACGCCCAGCGGGTCGGCCCGATCGGGATGGCCGAGGAGAAGGACGCCGAGGAGTTGCAGGCCGAGGCGGACGCCGGGGCCGAGCTGCCGCCGCTGCCGCCCATCCCGCTGCAGCTGCCGCCCTCGGACGGGATGCCCCGCCAGGCCGAGCGCCCGCCGGGGCAGTGGTGCCGAGACAACGGGGTCACCCCACCACCCGGCTCCTTCGAGGGCCGCCGCGACGCCGCGCAGCCGACCATCGAGCTGGGCCGGGAGCTCGCCGCCGACGGGCGGCGCCACCGGGAGGTGGCCGGATGAGCGCCCCCGTCACCGCCGTCCGCGCAACCGGCGACTTCTTCGCCTTCTGCCTGGACACCCTGCGCGGCCTCGGCCGCCGGCCGGTGCAGGTCCGCGAGTTCGTCCAGCAGGCCTGGTTCATCAGCTCGGTGTCGATCCTGCCCGCCGCGCTCGTCTCCATTCCCTTCGGCGCGGTCATCGCGTTGCAGCTCGGCTCGCTGGTCCGTCAGCTCGGCGCGCAGTCGTTCACCGGTGCCGCGTCGGTGCTCGCGGTGGTCCGCGAGGCGGGGCCGATTGTCACCGCGCTGATCATCGCCGGCGCGGGTGGCTCGGCCATCTGCGCCGATCTCGGCTCCCGTAAGATCCGCGAGGAACTCGACGCGATGCAGGTGCTGGGCATCGACCCGATCCAGCGCCTGGTGGTGCCGCGCGTGCTTGCCTCCATGCTGGTCGCCGTCCTGCTCAACGGCCTGGTCAGCGTGGTCGGGGTGACCGGTGGCTACCTGTTCAACGTGGTCATGCAGGGCGGCACGCCCGGCGCGTACCTGGCCAGCTTCCAGGCGCTGGGGCAGCTGCCCGACCTGCTGGTGGGCGAGGTCAAGGCCCTGCTGTTCGGTGCGGCCGCCGCGCTGGTCGCCTCCTACAAGGGGATGACCGCCAAGGGCGGCCCGAAGGGCGTCGGCGACGCGGTCAACCAGAGCGTCGTGATCACCTTCATGTTGTTGTTCGCGCTGAACTTCGTCGTCACGGCCGTGTACTTCCAGGTTGTACCGCAGAAGGGAAGCTGACATGCCGGGCCTGCGGTACCTCGACGACCTGGGCGGACAGCTCGCCTTCTACCTGCGCGCCTTCGCCTGGACCCCGCGCACCGTGCGCCGCTACAAGCGCGAGGTTATCCGGCTGCTGGCTGAGGTGAGCTTCGGCTCCGGCGCGCTCGCCGTGGTCGGCGGCACGGTCGGCGTCATCTGCTTCCTGACCTATTTCACCGGCACCGAGGTCGGCCTGCAGGGCTACCAGGCGCTCAACCAGATCGGCAGCAGCGCCTTCACCGGCTTCGTCTCGGCGTACTTCAACACCCGGGAGATCTCCCCTCTGGTGGCGGCGTTGGCGCTGTCGGCCACCGTCGGCTGCGGTTTCACCGCCCAGCTCGGCGCGATGCGGATCTCCGAGGAGGTGGACGCCCTCGAGGTGATGGGCGTGCCGTCCCTGCCGTTCCTGGTCACCACCCGCATGATCGCCGGCTTCATCGCGGTCATCCCGCTCTACGTGGTGGGGCTGCTCACCAGCTACCTGGCCACCCGCACCATCGCCGTCTTCTACTTCGATCAGTCGGCCGGCACCTACGACTACTACTTCAATCTGTTCCTGCCCCCCGTCGACGTGCTGTGGTCCTTCTTCAAGGTGCTGGTCTTCAGTGTGATCGTCGTGCTGGTGCACTGCTACTACGGCTACACCGCCAGGGGCGGACCCGCCGCCGTCGGCGTCGCGGTCGGCCGGGCCGTCCGGCTCGCGATCGTCGCGGTCAACATCGTCGACTTCTTCCTGTCGCTGGCCATCTGGGGCGCGACCACCACCGTCCGGATCGCGGGGTGACATGAGAAATCGCATTCTGGGCATCGTCTTCATCGCCCTGCTGACCGCGGCGCTGACCGCCTCCGTGCTGCAGTACAACAAGGCGTTCACCCCGGTCGCCTGGGTGACCCTGCACGCCGGTCGGGCCGGGCTGCAGCTCAGCCCGGGCGCCGACGTCAAGGTACGCGGAGTGGTCGTCGGCGAGGTGCGCTCGGTGGACAGCAAGGGCGCCGGCGCGAGGATCCGGCTGGCCCTGGACCCGGCCACGACGCCCCTGATTCCGGCCGACGTCAGCGCGCGGCTGCTGCCCAAGACCCTCTTCGGCGAGCGGTACGTCGAACTCGTCCCGCCGACCGGCGGCGCGGCCGCACCGATCCGCGACGGCGCGGTCATCGGCCAGGACCGCAGCCGTACGGCCGTCGAGCTGGAACGGGTCCTCGACCAGGCGCTGCCCCTGCTGCAGGCGGTGCGGCCCGACCAGCTTGCCGCGACGCTCGGCGCCATCGCCACCGCGCTGGAGGGACGCGGCGAGCAGCTCGGCGCGAACGTCGAGCGGCTCGACGCGTACCTCAAGCAGTTGAACCCGGCCATGCCGACCATCGCCGAGGACGTCCGGAAACTGGCGGTCGTGCTGGACAGCTACGACGCCGCGCTGCCCGACCTGCTCGCTCTGCTTCGCGACGTGACCGTCACCTCCCGCACCGTCACCGACCAGCGTGAACAGCTGGCGGCGTTCCTCATCGAGACCACCGACACGGCGGACCTCACGCGCGGCTTCCTGGACCGCCACGGCGACCAGCTCATCTCCCTCGGCCAGGTCAGCCGACCGGTGCTGGAACTGCTCGCCACGTACTCCCCGGAGTACGCGTGCATGATGAGCGGCCTGGTCGCCCTGCAACCCCGCGTCGAGGAAGTCTTCGCCGGCGGGCGGATGCACATCACCCTCGAGGTCACCCGCGACGGCGGCAAGTACGAGAAGGGCCGCGACGAGCCGGTCTACGGCGCGCACGACGGCCCGCACTGCCGGGGCGTGCCCGACCCGGGGAAGCCGGCGCCCGAGGTGCCCATCAACGACGGTTACGACTACCGGGGCGAGCGCCCTCGTACGCCGCTGCCCGTCGGCCTGCCGGGGACCTCGCCGGCCGGCGGTTCCCCGGGCATGGGCCGGGCCGGCACCGCTGAGGAGCGTGCCCTGGTCAATCCTCTCGTCGGTGCCGTCACGGGCACCCCGCCGGCGGAGGTTCCCGACATCGCGGTCCTGCTCTGGGGGCCGTTGCTACGCGGAGGGGTGGTGAACGCCCGATGAGCAGCAAGACCATGGCGCCCCTGCTGAAGCTGGTGGTCTTCGCCGCGGTGACCCTGCTGCTGACCGCGCTGCTCGCGCAGACCCTCGGTGCCTTCCCGCCCGGCGGCGTCACCTACCGGGCCCGGTTCACCGACGTCACCGGGCTGCTCCCCGGGGACGACGTACGCGTCGCGGGGGTGAAGGTCGGCCAGGTCAGCCGGATCAAGGTGGTCGACAGCACCGTCGCGGAGGTGGCCTTCAACGTCACCCGCGACGTCCCGGTGGCTACCAGCGTCCGCGCCAAGATCCGCTACCGCAACCTGGTGGGTCAGCGGTACCTGGCGCTCAGCGAAGGGCCGGGGGAGGGGCGGCCGCTGCGGGCCGACGGCCTCATCCCGCTCGGCCAGACCACGCCGGCATTGGACCTCACCGTCCTGTTCAACGGGTTCCGGCCGTTGTTCACGGCCCTCGACCCCGACGACGTCAACAAGCTCGCCTACGAGATCATCCAGGTGCTGCAGGGCGAGGGCGGCACGGTGAGCAGCCTGCTGCAACGCACCGCGTCGCTGACCAACACCCTCGCCGACCGGGACGCCGTCATCGGACGGGTCGTCACCAACCTCAACGGCGTCCTGGCCACGCTGGCCGAACGGGACCGCAACCTCGACCAGAGCATCAGCCAGCTGCAGCAGTTCGTCTCCGGGCTCTCCGCCGACCGCAAGGCCATCGGCGAGTCGCTGGTCAGCATCGGTGAGCTCACCACCAGCACGTCCGCGCTGATCGACGACGTACGACCACCGCTAGCCGCGGACATCCGAGCCCTGGACGAACTGAGTGGCAACCTCAACCGCAACGCGGCCGTCATCGACGGCACCCTCGGCCGGCTGCCGGAGCGGTACGCGTCCCTGACCCGCGTCGCCTCCTACGGCTCCTGGTTCAACTTCTACCTCTGCGACTTCGACGGCAACGTGGCGGTGGCCGGCCGGGCGCCGATCGACGTGCCCACGTTCAGCGCCCCGGCCGCCCGATGCGCGGGAGGCAGCCAGTGAGACCGTTCCGGGAACGCAACCCCGTCGTCATCGGCACGGTCGGGCTGGCGCTGATCGTCGCCGCGCTGCTCGGCGCCTTCCAGCTCGACCGGCTGGCCGACCTCACCGGACGCGCCTACCAGGCGGCCTTCCACGACGCCAGCGGCCTCACCACCAGCAACGAGGTGCGGGTCGCCGGGGTGCGGGTGGGCAAGGTGACCGCGGTGGAGCTCGCCCGAGACGGTGCGCCCTACGTCCGGGTCCGGTTCCGGCTGGACGACGACAGCGTCCGCCTCGGCAACGACACCAGCGCCATGATCAGGATCAAGACGGTGCTCGGCCAGAAGTACCTGGCCCTGTCACCGGCCGGGCCCGGGCGGCTGCGCGAGGGCGGGCAGATTCCCCTCGCCCGGACCGCGGCGCCGTTCGACGTGGTGCAGGCAGTCACCGGACTCGCCGACACCCTCGACAAGGTCGACACCGAACAGCTCGCCGCCGCCTTCACCACCCTGTCCGAGACCTTCGCCGACACGCCCGACAGCGTGAATGCCTCCCTGGTCGGACTCTCCCGGCTCTCCCGCACCGTCGCCGACCGCGACGCCGAACTGCGGACCCTGCTCTCCCGCGCCCGCTCGGTCACCACGGTGCTGGCCAACCGGGACGAGGAGTTCCGCAAGCTGGTCGCCGACGGCGAGGCGCTGCTGGCCGAGGTGAGCCGGCGTCGGGACGCCATCCACAAGCTGCTCGTCGGCACCGACGAACTCGCCACGCAGCTCTCCGGACTGGTCACCGACAACCGCGCCCGGATCGAGCCCGCGTTGCGCAAGCTGCGTGAGGTGGTCGCCATCCTGCAGCGCAACAAGGAAGACCTGGAGAAGACCATCCAGCGGATGGGCCCGTTCGTCTCGACGTTCGCCAACGTGGTCGGCAACGGCCGCTGGTTCGACTCGTACGTGGCCGGTCTGCTCCAGCCGTACCAACCGACGAGGGGAGGCCGCTGATGCCCGGTCCCATCCAGCGCTGGCGAGGACCGGTCGCCGTCGCCACCGCCCTGCTGGTGGCCGTCGCCGCCGGCGTGGTCGTCCTCCGCGACGGCACACCCGACCGGCGGGTGGTCGCCTACTTCTCCCGTGCCGTTGGGGTGTACCCGGGATCGGACGTGCGGGTGCTGGGCGTTCGTGTCGGCGAGGTGCTCACGGTCACCCCGCAGGGCCGCAGTGTCAAGGTCACCATGTCGTACGACCCCGGGATCGACGTCCCCGCCGAGGCGCAGGCGCTCATCGTTCCGCCCAGCGTGGTCAGCGACCGGTACGTGCAGCTCACCCCCGCCTACGCCGGTGGCGCCAGGCTCACCGACGGGGCGGAGATCCCGCTGGAGCGGACCGCCGCACCGATGGAGATCGACGATGTCTACCAGGCGCTCGACGACTTCAACCGCACCCTCGGCCCGGAGGGGGCCAACCGCGACGGCGCCCTGTCCGACCTCGTCGCGACCGGCCGGGCCAACCTGGAGGGCAACGGGCAGAACCTGCACGACACCCTCGATGGCCTGTCCCGGGCGCTGACCACCCTCTCCGACGGCCGGCAGGACCTCTTCGGCTCCGTCGCCAACCTGCAACGCTTCACCACCGCGCTGGCCCGCAGCGACCGGAGGTGCGCGCCTTCAACCGGCAACTCGCCGACGTCGCCGAACAGTTGGCCGGCCAACGCGACGAGCTGGCCGCCGCGCTGCGCAACCTCGCCACCGCGCTGGCCGACGTCACCGCTTTCGTCAAGCAGAACCGGGCCGCGTTGACCTCCAACGTCGCCGCGCTGACGGAGATCACCAGCGTGCTGGTCGGCCAGCAACAGGCGGTCATCGAGATCCTCGACGTCGCCCCGCTCGCCGTGAACAACCTCGCCCTCTCGTACAACCCACGGTCCGGCACGCTGGACACCCGCGACAACGCGATGGGTCCGTACGACCCGGCCAGCTTCGCCTGCTCCCTGTTGATCGACCAGCTTCCCGCCGCTGAGGTGCCCGCGAAGTGCATGGCGCTCGCGCAGACCCTGCACCAGCGCGGGCTGCCCATGACCGACCAGCTGCGCAAGCTGCTCAAGCTGCCGCCCGGCGCCCCGGCGACCGGCGGGTCCTCACCGGGACCTCCCATCAGCTCCCCCGGTGCGCCGATCCCCGACCAGGCGCCGGGCGGCTCCGGCATCACCAGCGACCCCACCCTCGGCGGCATCCTGCGGGGCACCCCGTGACCGCCCGGGCACTGCGCGCCCTGGCAGGCGCGGTCCTGGTGGCGCTGCTCCCGGCCGGTGCGGCCTGCCGACCTCGCCGACCTGCCGCTGCCCGGCGGCGCCCCGAAGGGCGAGGGGTACACCGTCACCGCCGAGTTCAGCGACGTGCTCGACCTGGTGCCGCAGGCCGCCGTCAAGGTCGACGACGTGACCGTCGGAAGCGTGGAGAAGATCTCCCTCGCCGGCTGGACCGCGCGGGTCACCCTGCGCATCGGCACCGACGTGCGCCTGCCGTCCAACGCCACTGCGGCGGTCCGGCAGAGCAGCCTGCTGGGCGAGAAGTACGTGACCGTCGCGGCGCCGATCACCGGAGCCTCGACCGGCCAACTCGCCAACGGCGACGTCATCCCGCTGTCCCGCACCAACCGCGGCGCCGAGGTCGAAGAGGTCCTCGCCGCCCTCGGCCTGCTGCTCAACGGTGGCGGGTTGGCTCAACTGCGGACCATCAACCAGGAACTCGGCACCGCACTCGCCGGACGGGAACCCGCCGTCCGGGACGCGCTGGGCCAGCTCGACGAGTTCATCGGCGGGCTGGACAAGCAGAAGGCCGACATGGTCCGCGCCCTCGACGCCCTCGACCGGCTGACCGGCCGGCTCAACCGGCAGAAGCAGGTGCTCGGCGACGCGGTGGACTCCCTCGCCCCCGGCCTGACCGTGCTGGCGCAACAGCGCGCCCAACTGACCAGCGCGCTGACCGCCCTGGACAAACTCGGCGACGTCGGCACCCGGGTCGTCAACCGCAGCCGCGACGACACCGTGGCCAACCTCCGGGCGCTGCAACCGATCCTGGAGGAGCTGGTACGCGCCGGTGACGACCTGCCGAAGTCCCTGGACTTCATGCTGTCGTACCCGTTCCCGCCGAACGTCACCGGCGCGATCGTCGGCGACTTCGTCAACCTGTCCGTCACCGCCGACCTCGACTCGGCCTCGATCCTGGCGAACCTGGCCGCTGCGGCCCCCGCGCCGGCAGGCCCGGCGGCGCCGCC
>NZ_JAEVHN010000025.1:0-25558 GCF_016803375.1 Micromonospora sp. 4G55 | reverse complement strand
CCCGGGAGTACGCCGGCCCGCCCGGCACCGGCAGCGGGCCGGACGGTCACCGTGCCCGGAGGCTCGGGTGATGCCGCGTCTCCGGTCCGATCACGACGGCCCCGGTGGCGGTGTCCGCGGTGCCGCTTCGGTCGGCCGGGGCGGGCGGCCGGCGTGGTGCGGGACGTGAACGGCCGGACCGACCTGGATGATCGGCAAAGCTGACGGACATTCGGTTCTCCGCAATTGCGGCGGCCGGCGAGGACGATTGTCGGGTGTCCCGGTTGGACGGCTGGCCGCAGTCGACCGTTCGTACTCAGGTGGCCCGCGAAGAATGGAAAGCGGGCTTTCGCGATTGCTTTTCAGGTGGCTTTCAGGTTCCACTCCTACGAGCGTGGGACGAGATCCTTGCCGCTAGTTCCCTGCTCAGCACCGCCTAATTAGTGATCCACAAATGGCGCATTGTCGGCTAGCCGACAGTCGTGTAACGCACTGACGCGGTCGAGCGCTATTTGCTTCCACTGCGACTGAACCGTGTTTTCGCGAGCAGAGGAGAACGGTTATGACGGTCGCTATTTCTGCCCCTGCTGGTGCCGTTGCAGAATTGCGGACGACGGTGTCCGAGGGGCCGGTGGCCGCCGGCGCGGCGCCCGCTCACGACGTCGCGGTCGTCGGCCTCGGCTATGTCGGCCTCCCCACCGCGCTGGCCCTGCACGCCACCGGCCGCCGGGTGCTGGGCATCGACGTCGACCCGGCTCGGCTGACCGCGATCGGGGAGCGGCGCGTCGACCTGCTCCCCGCCGACCTCCTGCGGCTGGATCAGGCCCTGGCCGACCGGTCCGCCTTCCAACTCACCGACGAACCCGCCCGGCTGGCCGACAGCGCCACCGTGCTGATCTGCGTCCCCACACCGGTCGACCCGCAGCTCGTGCCGGACCTGCGGATCCTCCGCCGGGCCTGCGAGACCGTGGTCGCCCACGCGGTGCCCGGACAGGTGCTGGTGCTGACCTCGACCAGCTACGTCGGCACCACCCGGGAACTGCTCGCCGAGCCGCTGGCGGCGCGCGGGCTGCGCCCCGGCGTGGACGTCTTCGTCGCCTTCAGCCCCGAGCGGATCGATCCGGGCAACGACCGGCCGCAGGCCCTGGTGCCCCGGGTGGTGGGCGGGGTGACGCCGGCGTGCCGAGACCGGGCCACCGCCGCGCTGCGCGGGTACGGCCCGACGCTGCACGAGGTCTCCTCCGCCGACACCGCCGAGATGACGAAGCTGCTGGAGAACACCTTCCGTGCGGTCAACATCGCCTTCGCCAACGAGATCGCCGAGGCGAGCCGGGCGTTCGGGCTGGACGTCCAGGAGGTGATCGAGGCGGCCGCCACCAAGCCGTTCGGGTTCATGCCCTTCTACCCGGGACCGGGGGTGGGCGGGCACTGCATCCCCTGCGACCCGCACTACCTGCTCTGGCAGCTCCGCGGTGCCCGGACGCCGGCTCCCGTCATCGAACACGCCATGACGGCGCTGGCGAGCCGGCCCCGCCTGGTGGTCGACCGGATCAGGACGCTGCTCGCGGACACCGGGTTGCCGCTGCGCGACGCCCGGGTGCTGGTCCTCGGCGTCGCCTACAAGCCCGACGTGGAGGACCTGCGGGAGTCGCCGGCCCTGGAGATCATGGAGCACCTGCGGTCCGCCGGCGCCACGGTCGCCTACCACGATCCGCACGTGCCTTGGCTGCGGCTCGCGTCCGGCACCGCGCACAGCGTGCCGCACCCGGACACCGCCCAGGCCGATCTGGTGCTGGTGCACACCCTGCACCGCGCGGCGGACGTCGGCTGGCTCGACCGGCACCCGTTGGTGCTGGACGCCACCTACCGGCTGGCCCCGGCACCGGGACGGTTCCGGCTGTGAGGGACCGGCCCCAGCCGCCTCCGCACCCGCCAGCCGTGGGCCGGAAGCCCGGTCGCCCACGGCCGCGACCCGGCGGACAGCGCGCGACTGTCGGCCTTCCCGCGCGCCTGGCGGTACGCCGACACCGTGCGCCTGTCGGCGTCCGTCGGGCACGCCGAAGCCGGACGGGAGGCGTCGAGCGCGAGCGCCGGGGCGGAGCGGCACCGGGCCGACCGCACCCGGCGAGGCTCCCGGCAGATCGTCGCCCTGCTGGGCATCGCGGCGATCTGCGCACTGGTCGGCTGGCACGTCGGAGTGAAGGTGATGTTCCTCCGGGGCAACCTGGCGGCCGCCTGCTACACGATCCTGATCAGCAGCTATGTGCTGAGCCGCTTCGTGCTCGCCGCGTTCTACCGGCCGCCGCGGGACGTCGGCCTGGAGCCGTCCGTCGCGATCATCGTGCCGGCCTACAACGAGGGCGAGGCGGTCGGCCGCACCATCCACTCCTGCCTGGCGCTGGACTATCCGGCCGAGAAGCTGGAGATCGTCGTGATCAACGACGGCTCCAGCGACGACACCTGGGAGCAGATGCTGCGCGCGGCCGGCCGGTACCGGCCGGGCGCGGTGCGCTGCCTCGACCTGGGCCACAACCAGGGGAAGCGGGCCGCGATGGCGGCCGGCATCCGGGCCACCTCGGCGGAGATCCTGGTCTTCGTCGACTCCGACTCCATGCCGGCGCCGGACGCCATCCGCATCCTCGTGCAGGGCTTCGCCGACCCGAAGGTGGGCGCCATCTCCGGGCTCACCTACGTACGCAACGCCGAGGCCAACACCCTCACCCGGATGCAGGCGGTCCGGTACTACGTGTCGTTCCAGCTGTTGAAGAGCGCGGAATCCGTCCTGGGGGCGGTCACCTGCTGCTCCGGCTGCTTCGCGGCGTACCGGCGGACGGCCGTGGTGGACCTGCTGGAGGCCTGGGAGCACCAACGGTTCCTCGGCGTGGAGTGCACCTACGGCGACGACCGGGCGCTCACCAACCGGGTCCTGCGGGCCGGCTGGACCACCCGGTACGACGCCAGGGCGGAGGCCTGGACCGACGCGCCCGAGGCGTACGGGAAGTTCCTCCGCCAGCAGCTCCGCTGGAAGAAGTCGTGGACCCGGGAGGGGCCGCTGCTGCTGGCGCACATCTGGCGTACCCGCACCCGGGCCCTGCCGTCGGTGGCCGTGCAGACGGCGGCCGGCTTGCTCAGCCCCGTGATCGTCCTCTACAGCCTGGTCCAGCCCTTCGTCGACGGGCGCTTCCCGCTGGTCTACTTCACCGGCCTCTACCTGGTGGCCGGCGCGTACGCGCTGGTCTACCGGATGCTGCGGCACGACGGCCTGTGGCTGTACGCGCTGCTCGGCACCTTCTTCTACATCCTGTTCTCACCGCAACTGCTCTGGGCGGTGGCGCGGATCCGGGACGGCAGCTGGGGCACCCGCGACGCGGCGCCGCCACCCCCGTCCGCCGCGAGCCCGGACCCGCCGCCGGTCTCCGTCCCGGCGATCCTGCCCGTGCGCGTCCCGGCGGTGAGCCGTGACTGACCGTCCGCCGCTGGGCCGCCGGCTGCTCGGCCTGCTCACCGGCCTCGTCGCGGTGGCCGCGCTGCTCGCCGCCGGGGTCAGCTGGGTGGCGTTGAGCCGCCCGTTCGACCCGCCGCAGCTCGCCGCGCTGACGGTCGACGCGCCGCCGGACCCACCGAACCTGCCCGGCTACCCCGGCGCGATCACGGTGCTGACGTACCACGGGGTGTCCGACACCGACGCGTCCGCCACCACCCTGAGCCGGCGGACCTTCGCCGAGCACCTGGCCACCCTGGCCGCCGCCGGATACCGGACCGTACGGCTCAGCGAGGTACGCGACGCGCTGGCCGGCGGCGCCAGCAGGTTGCCGGAGCGGCCGCTGCTGCTCACCTTCGACGACGGATCGCTGACCACGTGGACGACCGTCGACCCCGTGCTGCGGGCGTACGGCTTCACCGCGGTGGCCTTCCTGACCACCGGGCGGATCGTCGCGCCCGGCACCCCGTCGGCCTTCCTCTCCACCCGGCAGGTCCGGGACATGGCCGACAGCGGGCGGTGGGAATTCGGTTCGCACACCGACGCCCTGCACGACTGGGTGCCGGTGGCGGGCGACATCCAACCCGCGCTCACCAACCAGATCCTGGTCGACGCCGGCCGGAGACGCTGGACCAGTGGCGCCGCCGGGTGGGTGCGGACCTGGAACGCAGCCAGCAGTTCTTCCTGCGGGTGCTGGGGCATCGGGTCGACACGTTCGCCTACCCCTACGGCGAGGCCGGCCGCCTCGCCAACAGTCCGGAGATCGCCCGGGAACTGCCCGTCCTGCTGGAGCGGGCCGGTTTCTCGTTCGCCTTCACCGGCGAGAACGTGCCCGGCGGGCACGTCAACGCGGCCAGCGCCGCGTCGCCCCGCTGGCTGCTGCCGCGGATCGGCGTCCGTCGCAGCACCTCCGTCGACGGGCTGTTGACGATGATCCACCGGTCCGTTCCCACCGCCCTGCCGCGCGACCTCACCGCCGTGCTCTGGCTCAAGGTGCCGGGCCGGTGTGCGGTGCAGCCCGCCCGGATCCAGGTCGCCGTCGACAGCGAGGGCGCCGGGGAGTGCCGGTTGGCCGAGGTGAACACCAGCCAGTGGCGGGACTACACCCTCTCCGTCGAGGTCGACGGCATCCGGCCCGGCGTCTCCGCCGTCGTCTCCGTCCGGGACGGCGCGGGCGCCGGCCACCGCGGCGCGGTCGAGGTGCTGATCGGCCGGCGGCAACTGACGATCCGCCACCAGGTCGGCGACGGGCCCACGGCGACGCTGGTGACGGCGAGCCGGCGGACGCCGGCCCGAGGCCTGCTCCGCATCGAGGTCCGGCAGGACCAGATCACCGTACGTCCGCCCGGTGCGCCTCCGGTGACGGCCGCCTTCGACAACCGGCTGCACGAGGGCGGCGTCGTCTTCTCGCTCACCGGACCCGCCGGGACGACCATCGGCTACCACGCACCCACCCTCGCCCCGCCCAGTTGAGCCCAGCCCATACCCATTAGGGAGCCCAGATGTCCGCCCTCAACCGGTTCCACCGCCGAGCGCGGTCGATCGCGTCACCCGCGCTGGTGGTCGGCCTGGCCGCCCTGCTCGCGCCGCTCGTGCTGCCCGCCGCGGCGCAGGCCGCGCCGGCCACCGTCGTCTCGCTCACCTTCGACGACGGCGGCTACGACCAGTACGCCAACGCCCGTCCGCTGCTGGACGCGCACGGCATGCCCGGCACCTTCTACATCAACAGCGGCCGGATCGGCGCCGCCGGATACATGTCCCAGGCCGACCTGAGCTCCCTCGCCGCCGCCGGACACGAGATCGGCGGCCACACGGTCAGCCACGCGGCGTTGAACACGCTCTCGGTCGACGACCAGCGCCGGGAGATCTGCAACGACCGGGTCGCCCTGCTCGGCATGGGCTTCACCGTGAAGAACCTCGCCTACCCGTACGGCTCCGCCGACGCGACCACCAGGCAGGTGGCTGTCGAGTGCGGCTACAACAGCGGACGGTCGGTGGGCGGGGTCGTCTCGCCCGGCTCCTGCGGCGGCTGCCCGTACGCCGAGTCGGTGCCGCCGACCGACGCGTACTTCACCCAGACCCCGGACTCGGTGCGGACCGTCACCACCCTCGACCAGATGAAGAGGTACGTCAGCCAGGCGGAGGAGCACGGTGGCGGCTGGGTGCAACTGGTCATGCACCACGTCTGCGACGGCTGCGGCGGCGACTACGAGGTGAGCCCCACGGTGCTGGCGGCCTTCCTGGACTGGCTCGCCCCGCGCGCGCGTCCGGTACCACGGTCCGCACCGTCGACGAGGTGGTCGGCGGCCCGCTCCAGCCCGGGGTTCCCGGCCCGACGCTCGCCTCACCCGAGCCGGGGGAGCTGGTGCAGAACGCCTCGCTGGAGTCGGTCGGCACGAACGGACTGCGTCCTGCTTCCAGTACGGCGGCTTCGGCACCAACACGTACGCCTGGACCCGCACCACCGACGCGCACACCGGCTCGTACGCCCAGCAGCTGGCCGTCTCCGGCTGGAGCAGCGGCGACCGCAAGCTCGTCACCCGGCAGGACGCCGGGAGCTGCGCACCGCCGGCCGTCGCCGGTCACACGTACTCCGCCGGTGTCTGGTACCGGGGGAGCTGGGGCTCGACCGCTCGCGTACAACTGGTGCTCTACTACCGCAACTCCAGCGGCGCCTGGGTCTACTGGGCCACCGGCCCGGCGGTGCCGGCCAGCGCCTCCTGGATCCGGACCCCGGCCTACCTGAGCCCGCCGGTCCCGGCCGGCGCCACGGCCCTGAGCTTCGGGCTGGCCCTGGTCGGCGCGGGGACCCTGACCACCGACGACTACACCATCGTCGACTCGGCGACGGGATGACGACTCCGGTGCCGGCGGCGCAGGGCGGGCCACGTCGACCCGCCGTGCGCCGGCACCTCGCCGAACTCGGCGCCGCCCTGCTCGCGCTGGCGGCCATGCTCGCCTTCACCAGTTACGTACGGCACCCGCCCGCCGCCGAGGCGGACCCCGCGGACGCGGCCGGTCCGGCGGTGCCGCGCCCGGCCAGCACCGCGAACCCCTGCCTCCGCGGGCCGGTGATGCTGACCTTCGACGACGGTCCGGACGCGCACACGCCGGGGGTGCTGGAGGTGCTGCGCGCCTACGACGCGCGGGCCACCTTCTTCGTGCTGGGCGTCAAGGTCCGCGCCCGCCCCGAGCTGGTCGCGGCCGAGGTGGCCGACGGGCATCAGGTGGAGAACCACAGCTGGGACCATCCGCACCTGGCGGACCTGAGCCCGGCCGAGGTGCGCACCCAGCTCGCCGACACGCAGGCGGCCGTGATGGCGGCCGGTGCGCCGGCGCCGACCCTGGTGCGGCCCCCGTTCGGCAACACCGGTCCCGTCGTCCACGCACAGGCGGAGGCGTTGCGGCTGCGCGAGGTCCGATGGAGCATCGACACCAACGACTGGCGCGGGCGCGCCCCGGCGGACATCCGGGACGCGGTGCTCGCCCGGGTGGGGCCGGGATCGGTGATCCTGCTGCACGACGGCAGCCGCGAGTCGGGCAACACCGTCCGGGCCCTTCCCGGGATCATCGAGGGGCTGCGGGAACGGGGCTTCTGCACCGCATCGATGCGCTCATGACGGGAGGGGGTGGCAGGGTGTCGACACTGTCGCGGCCGCCGGCCGTCCACGCCGCGCCCCGGTCCCGCCGGTGGTGGCTGGCGCTCGCGGCCGGCGCGGTGGTCGTGCTGCTGGTCGCCGCCGGGGTCGCGCTGCTCCTGACCCGTACGCGCGGGCCGGCCGACTTCGCCCCGTCGTTCTCCGGCCCCGACGGGTTGGTGACCAACGAGTACGCGTACCGGCATCCGGACCGGCCGGGGGTGCACCGGTCGGACGACTGGGAGGTCACCAGCGGGTCGCTGTACCGCCGGGGTGGAGTGGCGTGGACCGGGACGCCGGACGCCGCGGCGCCGGGCGTCGACTCGTCCACCGGTACGGGCTCCAGCGTCTTCCGCATGACCAGCCGGCGGCACGACTTCGAGAACGTCCGCGTGTCGCTGCGGCTGCGCAACCTCGGACTGACCGACACCGGGCGGGAGGCGGCGTCGGAGACCGACGGCGTGCACCTCTTCCTGCGCTGGAAGGACGAGACCGAGCTGTACGTGGTGTCGCTGAACCGGCGCGACGACCGGATAGTGATCAAGAAGAAGCTGAGCGGTGGCGACGTCAACGGCGGGACGTACGTGACCATGGGCCAGGCGCCCTACCAGGTGCGTACGGGTGCCTGGCAGTCCTTCGAGGTGGCCATCGCGACCACCCCCTCGGGCGGGGTCGGCATCGACGTGCGACAGGACGACCGCATGCTGGTGGCCGCCACCGACAAGGGCGACTCGGGACCACCGATCACCGGCCCCGGCGCGATCGGGCTGCGCGGCGACAACTGCGAGTTCGAGTTCGACCAGGTGCGCGTCGTCACCGAATGATGTCGTCCGGGGTGGCCGAGCGGGTCTCAACCGGACTCGACGGGGTACCTCACCGCCATGTTTCTCTTCTTCTCGAACCGGATCGGCTGTCTCGGCTCGATCCTGATCAGCGCCATCCTGACGGTGATCCTGCTGTTGATCTTCTCGCGTTGAGCCGGCGGTCGGACCGTCCGGCCGTCCAAGGGCCGCGCGGGCCGGCCGTCGCACCGCCTCGGCGACGCGCCCCTGCTCATGCCGAGCCGTCCTCCAACTAGCGTGCACCCATGGCCAAGTCTTTGGACGTCTCAAGTCCGGCTGCGCGTCGGGAAGCGCTCCGGATGGTTGGCGTAGATGATCCTGGCCCCCACCACGCGATGCTCCGCGAGATCTTCGACCTCGAAAGAGCGTGGCGCGAAGGTCCGGACCCGGGCGAGAGCGACGAGTACGAGCAGATTTACGTAGCAGCCTTCCTGCTGTTCCTGATCGGCGATCCCGCGGACTCGCCACGCCTGTATGGCGCGAAGTTCCGCACAGGTGACATGGACCTGGGCATCGGCTTCGATGCCCAGGCCATCTTCGGAGCGGGCAGGCGCGAAACGCTTCAGTGGCTCCTGGACAACGGATACACCGACGAGCACGCGCATCTGTCTGAGTGGCTATCGCAGGGGGAAGACCCGAAGATCGAAGACTGGGCTACGCATGTACGCCAGTACTTCTACTCACCGGACGGCGTGCTGCGTCTGGATCCGCTTTAGACACACGTAGCCCGCCAAACGTCCGCCCCTGCTGCGAGTCTCCGGCTCGACATGACACCGGGGCGATCATGTCGAACATCAACCGAGGCCGCAGTGTCAACCATCAACCGACGCAGGACAGGCCGGCTGCCGGCAAATGGTTCAAAGTTTCTGTACGTCTTCAAGGCGCCTAAACGGGCCGCACGCGCCGCCGCCTGGGCGCGCGCCGGCCGCTGCCGCTGTCGCTCTGCGGCCTCACGCCTGACGCCCGGCGGCTGGCGCGGAAAGCGGGAAGCCCAGAGGGCCGCCGCAGCACGACAGGCCGTTGACGGATAAGCGGTGGGCCGGCAGCCGGCCGGGGCGCGGTGGCCGTCGCACCGCCGCGCCGTAGGGCGAGTCACCGCCGGCTGTGGTGGGGATGCGGCGCGGAGTGTGCGGGGCCGCCCCTCCAAGGTCAAGGGCGCTTCGCGTCGCTACGCGACGGCCCTGCGGGCCGCCCTTGACCCCGGAGCCTCTGCGACCCCTCGGGCCGGCGTTGCCGGCAGGCCAGGGGCCTGCCCGTGATGCGCGCGCCGCATCCCCACCACAGCCTCGTCGCGCACCGACCATCGCAGGTCGCCGCCGTCACGCCGTCAAGGCCCGCTTGACTGACGGCCCGGACGGGCACCTGCTCTCAGAGGCAAGGATGGTCGCAGTCGGGTAGTGGACGGTGGTTCGCCTTGTTGCAGCGAGGCTTAATACTCGTTCCATGAGTCCCACCTGGCCCGTTCTACTTGTAGGTCCGCAGCCGGTGGGAGGTCAGAGACCGGTTCGCAGCCGCTGTGCGAGCAGTGGGCTGGCTGCGGCGGGATCGATGTCGCAGACCAACAGCCCGGGCTTGCCGTACGGCTGGAAGTCGAGCAGCGTGCCGTCCGGCCGTACGACGGCGGATGTCGTGGGCGAGCCGGGGCTCGCGCAGTTGACAGCGGCGAAGTAACAGCCGTTCTCCGCGGCGCGACAGAGGAATGCCTTCTCGTGGAAGGAGTTCCTCGGGTCGGCGAACTCGGTGGGCTGGAACGATCCGGGCTCGGCTTCGTTGTAGTGCGGGTGGAACACAAGCTGCGCTCCGTTGCGTACCGCCCAGCGCACGGTCTCGGGGTAGCGGAAGCCTTCGTGGCAGATCGTGATGCCGAAGCGGACGCCGTCGACGTCGAACACCCGCCGCCCGGTGCCCGGTTCGTAGGTGGCGTCCTCGTCCGGATCAAGCTGCACCTTGTCCTGGTGCCCCACCAAATCGCCATCCGGTCCCAGCACGAGCACGGTCAGCCGCGGCTTGTCCGACACGTACCGCTCGGTGCCGAGCACCACGTGGATCCGGCTCTCGCCCGCGACCCGGGCGATACGCTCGTGCGCGGCCGCCAGGAACTTGGCGGTCACCGGCTTACGCGTGTGCGGCGGCCAGGGGTAACCCGGCACGTACGCCTCCGGGAAGCACACGATGCGCGCGCCCGCCTCGGCGGCGGCCCGCACCGTGTGCTCGGCCCGCGCCACCGAGTCCTCTGGGCTCTCCGGAATCTCGACATTGGCGAGCGCGATGCGAAGGTTTGGCATGGCGGTCATTCTGCTGTACGAGCCGGTCCGGTGCCGAGCCTCCTTTCCGCGACCACGCTGGGGTTGTGGCGAAGTCCACTACCGGGAAACCTCGCATCCCGGGCGCATCGGCAAGATCACCACAGCAGCCCTCGTACCCCTCCACGTCGACCACGCCCGTACCACATGACAACACTCCGTGATCAACACACCTTGCCAGGAAAGGCTCAATGCGTTTGGATCGGTGGCTTGCTCCCGTAGGCCCAGTCGAACTAGGAACGTCCACCGCCGACAGTCATCGATCCGGGTAGCAGCGATGGAGATCGATTGGCGAACGCGTCCACAATGGACGTACAGATGGGCTCGAAGGTCTACGTGTTGGACTACACCGTGTGCATGGCCATGCTCCCTGTCCATCCACAGATATCCACAGAGGGTGACGTGGTGCAGGTCACACCGACCTCGTTAGGTCGGCGTGTCGCGCTCGTTTGAGTTGATCGGGAACGGCCCCATCCGGGAGGTGGTGGCAGCGCCGCGAGGGCGGCGGCTTGCTGAAGATCATCAGGCACAGATAGGGCACAACTGAGAGCGAGAAGGCATGTCAGGCATCGAGAATTCTGAGAGAGGCACCCAAGCTCAGCCGTCCGACTGGTCCGAATCCAGCCAACGCCTGGGCGTCCGGCGGCTTAGGGATTCAAGCCTCAGCCCCACCTGAGCCCCGTGCCCGATCCGTGCCCGATACAGCGGTCAACACCGGCCAGCGGCGGTCCATCGCAGAGCTCGGCGGTGTTGCCCGTGCTTCCATGACCAGCCAACACCACGCCTGAGGGCCGCGACTTAATCCGATTCCCAAGCTGACAGTTCGGTTGGATCAGGACCAGCTCGCCGGCTCTAGCTGGTTCGGGCGGACCCGGAACTGAGTGGTTCCGTCCTCGGCTTCCACGTGGTCGGGAGCAGTGCTAACGACAAGGATCTGGTCCTCCTGCTGACCGACGACATGGCACCTCACGAACGCCGGCCAGGGCAGAGCAGCGCCAGGAAGGATGTCGTCATCCACGAAGAAGATCGGCACCTTGTCGACGAAGAACCAGGTTCGTCCGTCGGCGTCGACCAGCCGCACACGGACCCACCCTGGCCAGTCTTCGTCGACCCATGCAATCGCCTCGCAGCGCAGCAACCCGGTGGACCTCATCACCGGGCTGATCCTGCCAGGAGGGTCGCGCCTGGGTGGCGCGCGGCTGTCTGGGGCACACCGGGGGCACGAGACACTGTCAAATGTTGTCGATCAGTGAGCAGCCCTGGCAGCCTGCGACGCCGTCTGAACAGGTGCCGAGCACTGTTCCCGCTGGTGAGCCGATCACGGCTCGCAGTTCCGCTTCAACGTATGAGCGGGCAGCGGGGCGGGCGTGCTGGCCTTCTGCGTCCGGGTAGAGGGCAGTCTCAGCATGGGCGAGGATCGCTCCATGGCTGATGCTCCGCGCGCAAGGCACTGCTCGATCCAGCATCGCTCGGGAAGCGGCGAGGTTGCCTCATCGATCGACCAGCTCGCGGGTTTGCTGAACGAGCTAGATGCCGACGACCCGGAGCATCCTGACGTGTGGATCAGCGATAACGATGCGGGGTATGGGGTGTCGGCGTTCGCGGGGAGTCGAGGGCTTGTGATCTGGGAGGATCACGACGAAGTCCGCGGCCCGCTGCACATGGTTGGCTACTCGCGGGCGAAGATGCTGGATCTGTTCACCATGGTCCTGCAAGGGCGAGCGGCCGAGGTCGATTCGCTCCCCTGGATACCGGGATATGGGAACTGACCGCGATGCTTTGTTGCTGTCGACAGCAACGGTGTCAGCAAAGCGAGGCGGGCTTGTAAGCGAGGGGCCGCAGCGGGCGAGGTGCCGGCTTCGCGCGGGTCGACGAGGACAAGGTCCAGGCCGTCACCAGGCCGTCGGAGGCCGATCGTGAGCGACCAAGGACGACCACTGGTGACGACGTCCATCCAGATGACAAGGCGTGATCGGCCCGATCACCAGGCCGGCCTCCGCCTCCTTACCTGTAGTTGGTGAACTGCAGGGCGACGCCGAAGTCCTCGCCCTTGAGCAGCGCGATGACGGCCTGGAGGTCGTCCTTCTTCTTGCCGGTGACCCGGAGCTGGTCGCCCTGGATCTGCGCCTGCACGCCCTTCGGGCCCTCGTCGCGAATCTTCTTGCTGATCGCCTTGGCCTTGTCCGTTTCGATGCCCTGGATGACCTTGGCGTCGATCTTGAAGATCTTGCCCGAGGCGCGGGGGTCGCCGGCGTCCAGCGACTTCAGCGAGATGTTCCGCTTGATCAGCTTCTCCTTGAAGACGTCCAGCGCCGCCCGGACCCGCTCCTCGGTCTCCGCCTGGAGGCTGATCGCCTCCTCGCCCGACCAGGAGATCTCCGCGCCGGTGCCGCGGAAGTCGAACCGCTGCGCGAGCTCCTTCTCCGCCTGACGGAGGGCGTTGTCGACCTCCTGGCGATCGACCTTGCTCACGATGTCGAACGACGGGTTCGCTGCCATGCTCATGCTCCTGCTGTCCGGCGGTCTGTCACGTACCGTCGTCCGCTGACCAGCGGCACGACCCCCTGACCGTACCCGGTTGCGGCGGCCCGGGGGGCAACCGCTATCCTTGGCGTCGCTGCCGCGCGCGAGTGCGGTGGTGTGCCCTGGCGGGTTGCCCGAGCGGCCAATGGGAGCGGACTGTAAATCCGTCGCGAAAGCTACAGAGGTTCGAATCCTCTACCCGCCACCAGGGAATGGCAAGGCCTCTGACCTGCGGAAACGCCAGTCAGGGGCCTTCGTCGTCTCCGGCCCATGTTGACCTCGGCTGTCGCCGATTGTCCGGTTCATCGGGCGGCACGTAGCGATTCGCTCGTGACTCCGGTTGATTCACGCCACGGACGCGCGCAACGGATCCGTCGGGTCGATCGCGGCGTCGTCAAATCGCTGCTCCAGAGCCTCGGTGTCGTGCTGCTGTCGGAACGCCTTCTCGGCCGCGGTGATCGGCAACAACCACAAGAGCCGGGCATGCCCAGCCGGCAACTCGCATACCTCCAGGTCTGGGCCGTGCAGATAGGGCAAGCTGACAAGCAGGTGATCACACGCCGAGCCCGGCAGCCAAGGGCCGCCAATCGGCATCGTGTGCCAGTGGTCGAGGCGATGGGCCTCGGTCGCCTCCACCGCCGCCAGCCGTTGCCGCCTCGGTGTCACCACACCCTTCTCCTTGCCTCAAGTCCTGGCGTGGTCAGCCTCATCGTGATCATGTCGACGATCATCCAACGCCGTTTCGTCAAGCATCTTGCGAGACCAGGCATCACCGGCGGCCGGCCGGCTCAGTTCGCGTAGACCGAATCGGCGTCGTCGCTGCCCTTGTTGCGGGGCCACTTGGTGCCGTTCGCGTCGGCTGCCTCAATCGCTCTGACCCGCCGGATCAGCTCGGTCGGGCTGTGCTCGTCCAGGACGTCGAGCAGGCCGAACATCGTGATCAGTCGTGCGGCGCCATCGGTCAGTGCCGTTGACTCTCAGTCTCACGATCCGGAGCCGGGCTCGCCGGTCACGTCCCGTCGAGCCGCCATCCCAGCTGCGGCTCCTGCCCGCCGACGTCGTCCGCGATGTACGTGGCGTCGCCCGCAGGCCGTGGCTGAGCAACAGGCCGACGGCCAGTTCCGCCCCCGGTGCGGCTGGTGACGACCACCACCGTGAACGGCGCACTTGCACGACAGAGGTCAGTAAGCCGGGCCGGACCCGAGCGCGAAATCGTGTTTCGGTCCGCCGGTCGCCGGGCCGGTGCGAAGCTGGGCGGGTGCCAGCCCGCCGGCGCCCCCGGCGCCGGTCGACCCGACCCGGCAGGTGGAGAACATGTCCAGCGACAACGACATCCGTCCCTTCCGGCTCGACATGCCGGAAGAAGCGATCGCCGACTTGCGCCGCCGGATCGCGGCCACGCGCTGGCCCACCCGAGAGCTGGTCACCGATCGCTCCCAGGGCGTGCAGCTGGCGACGGTCCAGGAACTGGCCCGCTACTGGACGAACGAGTACGACTGGCGCAAGTGCGAGGCGAGATTGAACGCGCTGCCCCAGTTCACGACCAACATCGACGGGGTCGAGATTCACTTCATCCACGTCAGGTCGCAGCACGAGAACGCGCTGCCGCTGATCATGACCCATGGCTGGCCCGGCTCGGTCATCGAGCTGCTGCAAACCGTCGGCCCGCTCACCAACCCGACCGCGCACGGCGGCGCCCCCGAGGACGCATTCCACCTGGTGCTGCCGTCCCTGCCTGGCTACGGCTTCTCGGGCGAGCCGACCGAACTCGGCTGGGAGTCCGGCCGCATCGCACGCGCGTGGGCGGAGCTGATGGACCGCCTCGACTACCCGCGCTACGTCGCCCAGGGGGGCGACGTGGGCGCCAGCGTCACGGACGCGATGGGCCGCCAGGCACCCGAGGGGCTGCTCGGCATCCACGTGAACCTGCTGTCCGGGGCGATCGGTCTCAAGGACCAACTGCCGGCGGAGTCCGAGCAGGAACGCGCGGCGCACGACGCGCTCAACACGTTCACGACGGACGGCTTCGGCTACTTCCTCGAGCAGTCCACCCGGCCGCAGACGATCGGCTACTCCCTGCTGGATTCACCCGTCGGGCTGGCGGCCTGGATGCTCGACCACGACACGGACAGCTACTACAAGATCTCCCGCGCGCTCGTCGACGGCGAGCCCGTGGGCAGTCTGACCCGGGACACCATCGTCGACAACATCACGCTGTACTGGCTGACGGGCACCGGCGCCTCGGCCGCCCGATGGTACTGGGAATTCGGACGGTTCCGGGCCGCAGCCGCTGCCGCCGGTCAGGCTCCTCCGCCGGTCTCGGTTCCGATCGGCTTCACGACGTTCCCCGGCGAGATCTGGGCTGCCCCGCGCAGCTGGGTCGAGGCGGTCTACCCCGACCTCGCGTACTTCAACGAGGTCGACCGCGGCGGCCACTTCCCCGCCTGGGAGGAACCGGAGCTCTTCGCCACCGAGTTGCGCGCCGCGTTCCGGCCGCTGCGGAAATCCTGAGCCCGCTTTCGTTCGCGCGACCCCCCTGGGTGAGCCGCCGCGCGCGTACGGGATCTGGCACCGGCACCGCCTGACCCCAACAACGCTCGCAGGCCAGGCACGGTCGACGGCGGGTCAGCAACACCGTGAACGTTCGTGGTCACGGCACTGGCGAGCTGTCTCAGAGTCGCATTTGGCGGAATGGCGATGCCGTCCCCCACGGTGGGCTCAACGGGGTTACGGTGGCCTCCACCGTGGTTGTTCTGATGGCCGTCAATCTGCTGGTCGACCTGCTCTCCGCCGCCCCCGGACCGGAGGACCCGCTATGAGTGACCCGAGTGCCGCCTCCCTGGTCAGCACCCCCCGTCCCGAGCAGCCCAGCGAGATCGGCGCGCCGACCGACGCCGGCCTGCCCGAGAGTGCCGCTAAGGAAGAGCCGCGCGGGCTTCTCGGTGACGCCTGGCGCGACCTGCGTCGCAAGCCGCTGTTCTGGATCTCCGCGGCGTTCATCCTGTTGTTCGTGGTGATGGCCGCGTTCCCGTCGCTGTTCACCTCCGGTGATCCGGTCAACGGCACGCTGTCACGCAGCCGGGTGGAGCCGTCGGCGGACGCCTGGTTCGGCTACGACGTGCAGGGCCGCGACGTCTACGCCCGGACGATCTACGGCGCCCGGGCCTCGATCATGGTGGCCCTGCTGTCCGTGATCGGCACCGTGCTGATCGGCGGCACCATGGGCATCATCGCCGGCTACAAGGGCGGCTGGCTCGACGGCCTGCTGTCCCGGTTCGCGGACATCTTCTTCGGGCTGCCCTTCGTCCTCGGCGCGATCGTCATCCTGACCACCTTCAACGGCGCCGGCAGCGACAACAACGAGTGGCAGATCATGGGACTGGTGATCCTGTCCCTGGTCGTCCTGATCTGGCCGGTCGTGATGCGGCTGATGCGCTCCTCGGTGCTGGCCACCAAGGAGGCCGACTACATCCTCGCGGCCCGGGCGCTGGGCGCCGGCCCCGGCCGGATCATCGTCAAGCACCTGCTGCCGAACTGCCTGGCGCCGCTGCTGGTCTACGCGACGATCATGGTGGGCTCGTTCATCGGCGCGGAGGCCACGCTCTCCTTCCTGGGCATCGGGCTGAAGACGCCGGTCGTCTCCTGGGGCATCATGATCAGCGAAGCGCAGAACTACATCCGGGTCTCGCCCTTCCTGCTCTTCTTCCCCGCCGCGTTCCTCGTCACGGCCGTGCTCAGCTTCGTGATGCTCGGCGAGGCGGTCCGCGAGGCCCTCGATCCGAAGCTCCGCTGAGCCGGTCGATCCGGCCGGTCCAAAGACTGCAGATCCGTCGCGAAAGCTGCAGAGGGTCGAGCGCGCTACCAGCTGCCGGGTATTGAGAAGAGCCCGTGAACAGCAGCAACGCTGATCGCCGGCGCCTACTCCGGGCGTCGCACTTCTATCCTGGGTCGATGGAACTGGAGTTCAGCGGCGAGGTGTGGTTCTGGAAGGGCCCGGCGCCCTGGCACTTCGTCACCGTCCCGGACGAGGACTGTCTGGAGCTGAGCGCGACCGCCGCGTCCGTGAGCTACGGCTGGGGCATGGTGCCGGTCACGGCCCGCATCGGGCGGACCCGGTGGACGACCTCGCTGTTCCCCAAGGACGGGCGGTACGTGGTGCCGGTGAAGGCGGGCGTCCGAGCGGCCGAGGGGCTCACCGTCGGAGACCTGGTGAGGGTCCAGCTCGTGGTCGACGGGTGAGCAGGCGACACCTCGCTCCCCGGCTGCCCGCCCTGCGCGGCACGCCCCGCAGCCCAGCGGAGTGATCGACCTGAGAGGCTGACCAGCAGCGAGCCCGAAGGGCCTGACCTGCGGAGAAGCGGGTCGGTGGCCCTCGTCCTGTCCGCTGGCGCCGACGGGTGAGCGTATTCACGTCGCTTACTGTCGGCTAAGGGCTGGCGCTTCGGCGTCCGGTAGAGCATTCTGACGGTCGTGGATGTGTCGGCGGTCGGCGAAGCGCCGGTCGACCGATTCCTCGCCCGGCTCCACCCGCCGGGCTGCGGCGGCCGGAGGCCGCAGGTTCCCGGGGAGGGCTGAGGCCGGTCCGGGCCGTAGCACCGCTTCCGTCGCCTCTGACCGGATCTTCTGACTGGCCGGCTCTCGGGGCAAAGGTCCCACTCGCCGGAGGACGATGGGAATTGCGGCTAAAGACGGAAGACGCGTCATCTGTGCGCTGCTCACGCCCGCAGGCCGCCCCGGCTGGCGACTTGTCGCCGACCGTCCGAACCGGCCGGTACGGACCACTCCGATGGGCCGTCCGTCCGCTTTGCGGGTCGACCGCTTGTGGCACGATCGTGGAATCTTCACCTCCGACAACCCTGCCGACAGGAGCACGCGAATGTCTGGTCGAAGGCTGGCCCGGCGGGTCGGCGTGATGCTCATGCTGGTTGCCCTCGCCGCTGGATTCGGCAGTGGGCTGGTCGGCCACGGGCCGGTTGAGATCCGGACCTTTGACTATGTCTGGACGGCCCCGCCGGCTCCGTAGTGTCGTCGGCGCCCGCCCGGGTCTGGGCGCACCTGTCGATGGCGACCTGACGCCGATCAGTCCACGGTCCTCGGCGCGATGACCGATGAGGAGAGTTATGGCCGACCGTCGGTCGTCATCGGCGGGGGCATCGTCCCCTCGGCGGCCCGCCGAACACGCCTGGCTGGTCACCGGACCGCTGGCCCTCGTGGCCATCGTCTTCTCCACCGCGATCGGCCTGGTCACTTCGCCGCCGCTCGGGTCATGGAGCATTGCCGCAGTTCTGCTCACCGTCATGGTGGTGGCGGGCCTACCGATGCTCAACTTCGTGATCGGCAGGCAGTCCTTCGGGGTGCGGCTCACCGAGATCCCGCTGGTCCTGGCCTTCTATTTCCTGCCGCCACTGATGGTGGTGCTGGCGTACACGCTGGCCACCCTGCTCACCCATCTGCGTTACCGTTTCGGGGTCGCCAAGCTCGCGTTCAACGTGGCCAACGCCTCGGCTGCGGCGTCCTTCGCCGCGCTGGTGCTGCTGGCCCTCCCGCCGATCCGTGGGGTGGGGCCGGGCACCTGGGGCATCCTCTTCGCCTCGGTCAGCACGTTCACGCTGGCCACCCTGTTCGGCGTGGCAGGGGTCATCACGGTCATGCACGGCTGGCAGGCCGGTGCCAAGGTGTTGCGGAACGCGCCCTCGACGCTGCCGACCTCTGCGATCAACGTGGTGGTCGGTCTGGTCGTACTCATCGTGTTGAACACCACCTGGTGGTCGGCGGTCCTCATCGCCGCGCTGGCGGGCGCCGTCGCCCTGGTCTACCGCTCGTACGCCCAGTTCTTCCGCCAGCACCGGACGCTCGGCGGGATGTACGACCTGACCAAGGCGATGACCGCGGAGGGGCAGAGCGGCAACCTGGTCGACGTCCTGCTCGGCCGGATCCGGGCGCTCATGCAGGCCGAGTACGCGACCCTCTGGCTGCCCGCCCAGGGGCGGCACCCGGAGGTCATGTTGACCGCCCGGGTGGACGACTCGGGTCTGCTCGACGTGGCGCCCACTCCCGAGGTGATCCGAGAGGAGACCCGACGGCAGCAGCGGAGCCTGGCGCTCGGCGTACGACTCGGCGGGGACGAGGAGCTGCGGGCGTCGCTGCGCACCACCGGCGTCAAGGACGTCATCGCCGTGCCGCTGCGCTCCGGGCAGGCCGTCATCGGCACCCTGGAGGTGGCCAACCGGCTCAGCGACGTCGGCCACTTCACCGACAGTGACATCCCCATCTTCGAGACGGTCGCGGCGCACGCCGCGGTCGCGCTGGAGAATTCCCGCCTGGTCGACCGGCTGCGCCACGACGCGTACCACGACGCGCTCACCAAGCTGCCCAACCGCCGCCGGATCACCGGCGCCCTCGACGAGGCGGTCAAGATCCGCGCGCCGGGCGAGGTGGTGGCGGTGCTGCTCTTCGACGTGGACGGCCTGCGCCAGGTCAACGAGTCCCTCGGTCACGCCGCGGGCGACAAGGTCCTGGTCGAGGTGGCCGAGCGGCTGCGCGCCTGCGCGCCCTCCTCCGCCCTGGTGGGCCGCGCCGGCGGCGACGAGTTCCTGGTCACCCTCCGGCTGGAGAACGCCGAGGCGGCGCTGGAGCTGGCCGCCCAACTGCGCGAGCAGATCCGCGACGAGATGGTCTTCGACGCCCTCACCCTCGACGTCGACACCGCGGTCGGGGTGGCCGTACACCCGGACCACGGCAGCGACGCCGCCTCGCTGTTGCAACGGGTCGACCTGGCCGCGACGGCGGCCAAGTCGGTCCCGGGCAGCGTGCAACTGTTCAATCCGGCGTTGGAGTCGCGGTCGCTGCGCCGGCTCGGCCTCGCCGGCGATCTGCGTCGGGCGCTGGACGAGGGCGCGCTGGAGGTCTACTTCCAGCCGAAGGTGACGCTGCGCGACCGGCGGTTGGTCGGGGTCGAGTGCCTGGCCCGGTGGGAACACCCGACGCACGGCACGGTGAGTCCGGAGGACTTCGTCGCGGTGGCGGAGCACACCGGCCAGCTGGGCCGGCTCACCGAGGTGGTGCTGCGGGAGGGGCTGCGGCGCAGTCGGGACTGGAGCCACACCGGCCAGCCGCTCGCCGTCGCGGTCAACCTCGCCGCGCGTACGCTCACCGACCAGCACTTCCCCGACCGGGTACGCGAGCTGCTGACCGAGTACGGCGTCCCGCCGCAGCGGCTCACCTTCGAGATCCGCGAGTCCGGGGTGCTGGACGGCACCGACCGGCCGATCCCGACCCTGCGCCGGCTGCGCGACCTGGGCGTGCGGCTCTCGGTGGACGACTTCGGCACCGGTGACTCGTCGCTGGCCCACCTGCGCCGGCTGCCCGTGCACGAGGTCAAGGTCGACCGGTCGTTCGTGCAGGGCATGGCGACGGATCCGGGCGACCTGGCGATCGTCAACGCCGTGGTCACGCTCTCCCAGCAGTTCGGTCTCGCCGTGGTGGCCGAGGGCGTGGAGAGCGAGCTGACCCTGGAGCTGCTCCAGGACATCGGCTGCGAGATCGGTCAGGGCTTCCTGTTCAGCCGGCCGCTGCCGTACGAGCGCCTGGAGGCCTGGTTCGGCGCCCAGGTGGACCCGGAGACGATCTCCGCGGGTGAGTCGCCGAGACTGCGGGTTGTACCCTGATCTGCGGAAACGCGGGGCAGGGGGATCCGATTTCACCTCGGCGGCGGGGGTCATGTACTGTTACCCCTGCGCGACGCCCTCCGGGGTGATCGGGCAGGCCCCCTTAGCTCAGTCGGCAGAGCGTCTCCATGGTAAGGAGAAGGTCTACGGTTCGATTCCGTAAGGGGGCTCAGAGGGTCCGGCTGGACCCGCCTGCGGCGGTGTAGCTCAGATGGCAGAGCAAGCGGCTCATAATCGCTGTGTCGCCGGTTCAAGTCCGGCCACCGCTACTCTCGTCCTCCGGGCCTGGTTCCCGGCGGCCGGTGGAACGGGCGCCACTGGCGCCCACTTTGCATGTCCGCGCATCGACCGCGTAGGCTGATGCGTCGTAGTTGATACCCCAGCGAGGAAGGCACTCCGCCGTGGCGAAGGCGACCGATGTCCGGCCGAAGATCACTTTGGCGTGTGTGGAGTGCAAGGAGCGCAACTACATCACGCGCAAGAACCGTCGTAACGACCCGGACCGCATCGAGCTGAAGAAGTTCTGCCCCCGGGACGGCAAGCACACGGTGCACCGCGAGACCCGCTGACCTGCGGCCGGCACCGCCGGCCCGGTCCCTGAGCAGTTCCCGGACGCGATCCGCACGGATGGCGCGGCATTTTCGCCGCCCCTCCCGTACGGATCGGCGTTCGTGCTTTGCGTGTAGGTTCGGCGGCATGTCCCTGGACCCGTCCTTCGTCGGCCGGACCTATCCGCCGACCGCCCCCTATCAGGTGGGCCGAGAAAAGATCCGCGAGTTCGCCGCCGCCATCGGCGCCACCGACCCGGCCCACCACGACCCGGAGGCGGCCCGGGCGCTGGGCCACCCGGACGTGGTCGCCCCGCCGACCTTCCCCTTCGTGATCACCATGGCCGCGAACCGCCAGATCGTCGAGGACCCGGTGCTGGGCGTCGACTACAGCCGGGTGGTGCACGGCGACCAGCGCTTCGCGTACACCCGTCCGGTGGTGGCCGGGGACGAGCTGGTCTGCGTGAACACCATCGAGGAGGTCACCAACCGGGGCGGGCACGGCTTCCTGACCACCCGCACCGACGTGAGCACCGTCGCCGGCGAGCCGGTGGTCGCGGTCTGGTCCAAGCTCGTCGTACGCGGGGAGGCCTGAGATGGAGCTGCCGACTCAGACGTTCCGGATCACCCGGGCGGACCTGGTCCGTTACGCGGGCGCCTCCGGCGACTTCAACCCGATCCACTGGAACGACCGGACCGCCACCAAGGTCGGCCTGCCCGGGGTGATCGCGCACGGCATGTTCACCATGGCGCTGGTCGGTCGGGCCGTCACCACCTGGGCGGGGGCACCCGACGCGGTGGTCGACTTCGGCGTCCGGTTCACCCGACCGGTGGTGGTCCCGGACGACGACCAGGGCACCGAGATCGAGGTGAACGCGGTGGTGAAGGAGGTCACCGAGGCGGGCCTGATCAGGCTCGACGTGACCGCCACCTGCCTGGGGGAGAAGGTCCTCTCGCAGGCCCGGGCGATCGTCCGGACCACCCGCTGACCGGTGCTCGACATGTGATGGGCGGTACCGGTTGGGAAAGTCGGGGCACTACCCGTACACTGGTCCGCCGTGGGGCAAGTGACCCCTGCCCGGCCCTCGTGGTCGAGCGGGGCGAGCGTCGCCGCACAGGGGTGTAGCTCAATTGGCAGAGCAGCGGTCTCCAAAACCGCAGGCTGCAGGTTCAAGTCCTGTCACCCCTGCGCCTCAGGCCTGACCGTTCCCGTGGGTCGCGCCGCCGACTGGCGGCGTCCGGCCCGTGGTGGTGGCATCGGCGGGGTGGTTCCGAGGCATCGGGCCCCTTCGTCCGGTCCGCCGGCCGCGGCCCGTCGCGGGACGGCTGGTCCGGCCGGCGTGACCAAACGCCGCGTACGCCCATCGGCGTACGACCGACATCCCGCGACGGAGGGCGAAGTGGCCGAGAGCAAGCGGCGCGGCGAGGACGCCGGCGACGAGGGTCTGCGCGACGAGCGCGACGAGCTCGTCGACGACGTGGCCGCCGACGACGACGCCACCGGCGCGGACGAGCCGGTCTCCCGGGGCGGCACCGCGACCCGTTCGCGGGCCCGTGCCGGTTCGGCCGACAGCAAGCCGAAGACCCGCACCGACACCGACCGGATCGGGCTGTTCGCCCGCATCGCGCGTTTCTTCCGCGAGGTGGTCGCCGAACTGCGTAAGGTCATCTGGCCGACCCGCAAGGAGCTGCTGACCTACACGGCCGTGGTGGTGACGTTCGTCGCGGTGATGCTGACGATCGTCGGCCTTCTCGACTTCGCCTTCGCGAAGGGCGTGCTGTGGGTCTTCGGCAACCCCAGCTGACCGGCCGACTGAGCCGATAGTGACGGAAGTGAGCGAGCGTGCCTGAGTACGACGAGACCGCCGAGACCACGGACGACCAGTCCACGGTGGCGACGGCGGCGAGCGACGAGTCGGTCGAGGCCGCCAGCGAGCCGGAATTCCCGACCACCGAGCCGGCCCCGGACGAGGAGTACGACCCGGTCGCCGAGCTGCGCCAGAAGCTGCGCTACGCCCCGGGCGACTGGTACGTGGTGCACTCGTACGCCGGCTACGAGAACAAGGTCAAGACCAACCTCGAGACCCGGATCACCTCCCTCGACATGGAGGACTTCATCTACCAGGTCGAGGTGCCGACCCGGGAAGAGGTCGAGGTCAAGAACGGCAAGCGGTCCCAGGTCCAGGCCAAGGTCTTCCCGGGCTACATCCTGGTCCGGATGGAGCTGACCGCCGAGTCGTACTCCTGCGTGCGCAACACGCCGGGGGTCACCGGCTTCGTCGGTGCCACCGACCGGGCCGACCGGCCGGCGCCGCTGAGCCTCGACGAGGTGCTGAAGTGGCTGGCCCCGGCGGTGGAGGCCGTGGAGAAGAAGGCAAAGCCCGAGGTCAGGGTCCTCGACTTCGAGGTCGGCGACTCGGTCACCGTCACCGACGGCGCCTTCGCCTCGCTGCCGGCGACGATCAGTGAGATCAACGCCGACCAGCAGAAGCTCAAGGTGCTGGTGTCGATCTTCGGCCGGGAGACTCCGGTCGAGCTGAACTTCAACCAGGTCGCCAAGATCTGACGTCCGGGTCGCCGGCGGTGGGCGTTCGCCCGCCGCCGGCGTACCCGTTTCCGCCCCTCCGTCGGACCTCGACGGACCTCGACGGACGGGGCGGTGCAACGCTGCGCTACCCTAGAACGTCGTCGCTGTCGCATCGCGCTGACCGTGCGCGCCCGCGGCCCGGCACCTTTCCCAGTTCCAAGCCCCAGGAAGTGACATGCCTCCGAAGAAGAAGCTCGTCAAGACGTTCACGCTTCAGCTGAAGGCGGGCCAGGCCACGCCGGCGCCGCCGGTGGGCCCCGCGCTCGGTCAGCACGGCGTGAACATCATGGAGTTCTGCAAGTCCTACAACGCGCAGACCGAGTCCCAGCGGGGCGACATCGTCCCCGCCGAGATCAGCGTGTACGAGGACCGGTCTTTCACCTTCGTCCTGAAGACCCCGCCCGCCGCCCGGCTGCTGCTCAAGGCCGCCGGCGTGGAGAAGGGCTCCGGCGTCCCGCAGAAGGACAAGGTCGGCTCCGTGTCGCAGGCCCAGGTGCGTGAGATCGCCGAGAAGAAGATGGTCGACCTCAACGCCAACGACATCGACCAGGCTGCGAAGATCATCGCCGGCACCGCCCGGTCGATGGGCATCATCGTCAGCGATTGACGTCGTCTGAGCACTCACCCGATCAGTTCGTGGGAGGGCGCGCGATGACCGCGGCCCGCCAGAGACCACAGGAGTAACCAGAAATGCAGCGCAGCAAGAGCTACCGCAAGGCCGCCGACGTCATCGACCGGTCGAAGCTCTACACCCCCGCCGAGGCCGTGAAGCTGGCCAAGGAGACCACCAACGTCAAGTTCGACGCCACGGTCGAGGTCGCGATGCGCCTCGGCGTCGACCCCCGCAAGGCGGACCAGATGGTCCGCGGCACGGTCAACCTGCCGCACGGCACCGGTAAGACCGCCCGCGTGATCGTGTTCGCCGCCGGCGCGAAGGCCGAGGAGGCCGCCGCCGCCGGTGCCGACGAGGTGGGCACGGACGAGCTCGTCGCCCGGATCCAGGGCGGCTGGCTGGACTTCGACGCCGCGATCGCCACCCCCGACCAGATGGCCAAGATCGGCCGGATCGCGCGGATCCTGGGCCCGCGCGGCCTGATGCCGAACCCGAAGACGGGCACGGTGACCATGGACGTCACCAAGGCCGTTCAGGACATCAAGGGCGGCAAGATCACCTTCCGGGTGGACAAGCACTCCAACCTGCACCTGATCATCGGCAAGGCCTCGTTCTCCGAGACCCAGCTGGTGGACAACTACGCCGCCGTCCTCGACGAGGTGCTCCGCGCCAAGCCGTCGGCGGCCAAGGGCACGTACCTCAAGAAGGTCGTCCTCACCACCACCATGGGCCCGGGCGTTCCGGTCGACCCGAAGCTGGTGAAGAACCTGAACGAGGCCCCGGCCGAGGGCTGAGCACGACTCCCGCGCAGGGGCCCCGCCACGACTCGTGGCGGGGCCCCTGCCGTTCGTCCGGCTGTGGCAGGCTCGCGGCATGTTGCTGGAGGACGTCTGGCTCCGGTACCACCGGCGCGGCCCGTGGGTGCTGAGGGCGGCCCAGGCCCGGATCGAGCCGGGTGAGGTGGCGGTCGTGCTCGGCCGCAACGGCGTGGGCAAGTCCACCCTGCTCCAGCTCGCGGCCGGGGTGCTCCGGCCGGGCCGGGGCCGGGGTCGTCGACCGGCCCCGCCCAGGTGGGCTGGGTGCCGGAGCGGTTCCCCGCCGACCAGCCGTTCACCGTCCAGGCTTACCTCACCGCGATGGGCCGGGTCGCCGGGCTGTCCCGGTCGGGGGGCGGCGCGGGAGGCCGACCGGTGGACCGAGCGGCTGGGCCTGACCCGGTTCCGGGGCGTGAAGCTGCCCGAGCTGTCCAAGGGCACCGCGCAGAAGGTCGGACTGGCCCAGGCGATGCTCCGCCGGCCCGGCCTGCTGGTGCTCGACGAGCCCTGGGAGGGCCTGGACTCCGCCGCCCGCGAGCTGGTCCCCGCCCTCGTCGACGAG